>NZ_JBSFVR010000003.1:0-70057 GCF_053592415.1 Streptomyces sp. NPDC002690
GGCGCCCCCATTCCGGGGCGCCTCACCTTCTGTCGTTCGGGGCCGGCGCTCGTGGGACCCGACCCGCGAAGGGCCGGCCCACGAGCGTTTCAGCCCGCGAGCGTTTCAGCCCGCGGGGGTTCAGCCCCCGAGGGTTCAGCCCGCGAGGGACTTCTTCACCGCGGCGGCGACACGGCCGCCCTCGGCGAGACCCGCGACCTTCGGGCTGACGATCTTCATCACGGCACCCATGGCGCGGGGGCCCTCGGCACCGGCGGCCTTCGCCTCCTCCACGGCGGAGCCGACGATCGCGTCGAGCTCCTCGTCGGAGAGCTGCTTGGGCAGGTAGGCGTCGAGCAGTTCGCCCTCGGCCTTCTCCCGCTCTGCCTGCTCCGTCCGCCCGCCCTGGGCGAAGGCCTCCGCCGCCTCGCGGCGCTTCTTCGCCTCCTTGGCGATGACCTTCTGCACCTCGTCGTCGGAGAGTTCGCGAGCGGTCTTCCCGCTCACCTCCTCCTTGGTGATCGCGGTGAGGGTCAGCCGAAGGGTGGACGAGGTCAGCTCGTCACGCGCCTTCATGGCGGTGGTGAGGTCTTCCTTGAGCTTGGACTTGAGCGTGGTCATGACTCGATTGTGTCAGGTGCACGGTCCGGGGCGCCCGTTTGTTTTCCCGCCGCCGCCGGACCCCGCCCGGGCCGGGTCTGCGACGATGGGCGCATGCGCGCACGCTACGGAGTTCCCCTGAAAGTCGCTGCGGCCGGTGCGGCGGTCGGCGCCGCCGGTCTCGCCTACGCCGCAGGATTCGAAGCCCGCTCGTTCCGCCTCCGCCGGGTGACCGTCCCGGTACTCCCGCCCGGTGCACGCCCGTTGCGCGTACTCCAGATCTCGGACGTCCACATGGTCAGCGGCCAGCGCAAGAAGCGCGCCTGGCTCCAGTCCCTGGCCGGACTCCGCCCGGACTTCGTCGTCAACACGGGCGACAACCTCTCGGACCCGGAGGCGGTGCCCGAGCTGCTGGACGCGCTGGGCCCCCTCATGGAGCTCCCGGGGGTCTACGTCTTCGGATCGAACGACTACTACGGCCCCAAGCTCCGCAACCCGGTGCGCTATCTCAAGGAGAAGGCGGCGGGCAAACACGGACTCAACGGGAACGCCCCGGCGACGAACGTGGTCCACAACCCGTGGGAGCCGATGCGCGACGCGTTCGACGACGCCGGCTGGATCGGCCTCTCCAACACCCGGGGGCGGCTGAAGCTCGACGGCCTCGACATCGCGTTCACCGGCCTGGACGACCCTCACATCAAGCGGGACCGGTACGCCGAGGTCTCCGGCGGCCCCGAGACGGGCGCCGACCTCTCCATCGGCGTGGTCCATGCCCCGTACCTGCGCTCGCTGGACGCGTTCACGAAGGACGGCTACCCGCTGATCCTGGCCGGTCACACGCACGGCGGACAGCTCTGCATCCCCTTCTACGGCGCGCTGGTCACCAACTGCGACCTGGACACCGACCGGGTGAAGGGCCTCTCCAGCCACACGGCCGACGGCAACCGGGCTTACCTCCACGTCTCGGCCGGCTGCGGCACGAACCGCTACACCCCGGTCCGCTTCGCCTGCCCCCCGGAGGCGACCCTGCTCACGCTGACCCCTCGGGCCTGACGGGCGGAGCCTGATTCCGCCCGGCTCTCCGGAGACGGCGGATGGGCCCGGGCCCATCCGCCACGGATGAATCGCGGCCCGGGAACCCCGCCTTTACGGTGAGGCCATGACCGCCGCCCCGAAAACCGCGACGCTGCCCAGGCCCCGGGCCGAGGACGCGTTCCTGCGGGGCGCCCGTAGCCCGCGCCGTACGGCCGCCGTGTTCCGGGCCTTGGTGTGCGCGGCGGCGATCTGCGGCCTCACGATCGAACTGGCGACGACCGGTGCGCCGCTGGAGCTGCTGAGCCGGTTCGCCTTCCAGGCGAACGTCCTGGTCGCCGGAGTCTTCGGCTGGTCCTCGTTCCGCTCCTGGACAGGTCGCGGACCGGCGTCCCCGCACCTCACGGGGGGCGTACTCCTCGTCGCGGTGATCATTGGCCTGACGTACCACCTGATCCTGACCGACAACAGCTTCGGCTACTCGGCCACCGGCACCCCCGCCGCCCCGCCCACGGGCGCGCGGGCCGTCTCACAGGCACTGCTGCACACGTTCCTGCCCGTCGCCGTGACCCTGGACTGGCTCCTGCTGACCCCGGCCAGGTCGCTGCGCCTCCGGTTCCTGCCGCAGTGGCTGCTCTGCGCCGTCGCCTACCTGGCCTTCGTGCTGGCCCGGGGCCCCCTGCTCGCCCCCGACGCCGGCCCTCGCTACCCGTACCCCTTCCTGAACGTGGACACGTACGGCTACTCGGAGGTCCTCGCCCACGCCTTCGCCCTCTCCCTGCTCCTCGTGGTCCTGGCCACCCTGCTCATCGCCTTCGACCACGTGCGCCCTCGCCCCCTGCATCGGACCGGGCCCCGCCGGTAACCGGATTTCGTCTCCGGGCGCGGGTGGGCTAAAGTAATCGATGTCGCCGGGAGACCGGTGGACATCGGGGTGTAGCGCAGCTTGGCAGCGCGCTTCGTTCGGGACGAAGAGGTCGTGGGTTCAAATCCCGCCACCCCGACAGCCGTAAGACCAGGTCAGGGGCCTGATCCACTTAGTGGATCAGGCCCCTGACTCGTTTCTGGAAATCTCTTGGGAGAGATCCGCGAGAAAATCCTGGTCGGTTCCTCGCCGGGCGGTGCGACGACATACTCCTTGCGCGCGCCGCAAGGGCCTCACCCGATGTGCGAACCTGCTGCGGCAACCGCGCCCGGTCCTCGGCGCATCGGCGCTCGGTGGAAGAAGCTTGGGAGACGATCTTCTAGCGGAGGCCCTCCGAACCCATGCAAGCCCGCCTTGCATGCGTGACTACCGCTCCGGAGGCGGTGGCGTGGGGAGGACTCCGTCTCTGGCCGTCACTCCGGCTCGGATCACCGGGTGGATCCGAGAGGGCCTGGGGTGCCGGTTGTGCTGGAATGACCCTTCGGACGGACTGAAGTGAACCGGGGGCCGAATATGACCGACGCTGTGCGCGGAACCTCTGCTCTCATAGCCGGCGTGGTGCCGTTGGCCCGCGTCATGGGTCGCCTGCGGCAGGATCGGCCCGTGTTTCACTCCGAGGCGGATCTGCAGCACAGCTTTGCCCGGGCACTGTGGGAGCTGGTGCCCGAGGTCCAGTCGCGGTTGGAGGTCCGGCGACCCGTGCTGCACGGAGGCCGCGCCGAGCACCTCGATCTGCTGTGCATCGGGCCGTCCGCGCGCACCGCTGTCGAATTCAAGTACTTCAAGGACAGATGGGCGGGGACGGCAGGTCCGCTGAATGAGGAGTACTCGCTGAGGCCGCATTCGGCCACCGATCTCGGGAGGCTGGGTTTCGTCACCGACATCGAACGGCTGGAGCGCTTCGGTGACCGCCCGGACCAGAACGGCGTGGCGCTTCTCCTCACCAACGCCGGAGCGCTCTGGACTCCCCCGTCCAAGGCGTCCCGAAGGACTCGGGACGAGGAGTTCCGCATTCATGAGGGGCGCGTGCTCTCCGGCGAACTCCGTTGGGGGCAGGGCGACTACGCCGCCAACGCCCGTACGTTGCACGGCACCTATCCGCTGCACTGGGAGGCGTACTCACGGCTGGACGGGCCCCGGGGAGAGTTCCGGTACGTCGCCGCCCTGGTCGGACACGGATCGGCCGCCGCTGCCCGGAACGGTACTCGCTGAGCAAATCAGTGCATCTTGGCCGACTCGTTCGAGGACGGCAAACCAACCGGCGCTCGCCCTGACCACCAGGGCGCCGGAGGCAGTGACGGCAGCGGCGACTGGGGCGGCAGCGACAGCAGCAGTGACCTGCACAGTAAGAAGACGTAGCGGTTGTTCGATGCTCGCCAAAGGGGCGCGGGACAGCCCGTAAAGTTGTGGGCATGGATCTTCACACTGCGACGATGTGGGAGACAGCCGAACTCGCCGGAGGACCTGCTGATGGTCTTCGGATGCGGGTTCCCGACCAGCCCCCGGTCCTTCAGGTGACGCGTCCCTGCCGCGTCGAATCCCCGGACGGCGACGAATTCATGGTGGACGCGTTGTACGTGTACCGCCGCGACCCCTATGCGCAGGACGAGCCCGTGGCGTACGGGTTCGACGCCGCCAGCCCCTGATACGTACGGGCGGCACCGAGGAACCGGGCAAACCGCGCCCCCTGCCCCGCGGTCACGAGGGCCGGCGGGGCAGGGGGCATGGGCAGGGCCGGGTCAGAGGTCGGCGGGGCGTGGCTCCGTCATCGCGGCGGTGGGCGCCGGTGCGGGCTGGGCGGCCTCGGTGACGGTCACCTGGGGCGCGGGGGCGTTGTCGTTCTTCATCGCCTGAGCCTCGCTCTTCAGGATGCGCGCCGACTTACCCAGGGCCCGCGCGGCCTCCGGGAGCTTCTTCGATCCGAAGAGGGCGATGACGATGACCGCCAGGATCAGCAGGTGCCAGGGTTCCAGTCCGTTGCGGAGCATGCCGAGCCCGCCTTCCTCGTGTCGGCCGTGGACGCTCGCGCGCCGCCTGCCCGGCCCAGATGATTGCTACTTGAACGCAACGGTACAACCCGGACGGGCGGACCGTGAGGTCCCTGCCGTTACGGGATCACGACTGGACGGTCAACTTCTGGTAAGCCGTGTCCAGACGGCGGAGGACCCGCTCGCGGCCGAGGAGCTCCATGGACTCGAAGAGCGGCAGCCCGACCGTGCGGCCGGTGAGCGCGACCCGGATGGGCGCCTGGGCCTTGCCCAGCTTCAGTCCGTGCTGCTCGCCGACCGCTACCAGCGCCGACTTCAGCTCGTCCGCCTGCCAGGCGGTGGTGTCCAGGGCGGCACGGGCGTCCCGCAGGATGGCGTCCGCGCCGGGCTTCATCGCCTTGGTCCACGACGTCTCGTCGTGGACCGGCTCGGCAAGGAAGAGGAAGTCGACGCAGGCCGTGATCTCGGACAGGACCGTCAGCCGGGTCTGCGCGAGCGGGGCCGCCGCTTCGAAGACCGCCGTGTCGAAGGCCGACGGGTCCCACGGAGCGTGCGGGGCGATCAGCCACGGCGCGCAGGCCGCGGCGAACTGCTCCGGTGCGAGCGCGCGGATGTACTCGCCGTTGAAGGCGGTCAGCTTCTTCACGTCGAAGAACGCCGGTGAGGTGTTGACGTCCTCGATGCGGAAGAGCTGCTCCATCTCCTCGTAGGGGAGGATCTCCAGGTCTCCGCCGGGTCCCCAGCCGAGCAGCATGAGGTAGTTGACCATCGCCCCGGGGAGAAACCCCTCGGTGAGATAGTCCTCCAGCGCCACCTTGTCCCGACGCTTGGAGAGCTTCTGGCGCTTCTCGTTGACGATCACCGGAAGGTGCGCCCAGCGCGGCGGTTCGGCGCCGAGCGCTTCCCACAGCAGCTGCTGCTTCGGTGTGTTGGAGAGGTGCTCCTCGCCCCGGACCACCAAGGTGATCCCCTCGTCGAGATCGTCGACGACGTTGGCGATCAGGAAGACCGGGGAGCCGTCGCCCCTGGCGATCACGAAGTCCTCGATGGCGCTGTTCGGGAACGCGGGCTCGCCACGCACCAGGTCTCTCACGACGGTCTCGCCCTCGTCCGGGGTGCGGAAGCGGAGTGCCCGCCCTTCCTCCTGGGCGAGACCCCGCTCGCGGCAGTGGCCGTCGTATCCGAGGTGTTCGGAGCCGGTGCGCTCCTTGAGCTGCTCGCGCGTGCAGTCGCAGTAGTACGCGCGGCCGTCGTCGTACAGCCGCAGTCCGGCCTCGGTGTGGCGGGCGGCGTTGTGCGACTGGAAGTAGGGGCCCTCGAAGGCCGGGTCTTCCTCGTGGATGCCGATGGCGGCCAGGGCGTTGATGATCCCGTCGGTCCACTCGGGCTTGTTCCGGGCCGCGTCGGTGTCTTCGACGCGCAGGACGAAGGTGCCACCGGTCTGACGGGCGACCGCCCAGTTGTAGAGGGCGGAGCGCGCGCCGCCGACGTGGAACATGCCGGTGGGGGACGGGGCGAAACGGACACGAACCGGAGCGTCAGACATACCGACCACCCTACCGACGCGCCGCGAGGGGCGGGCAGTCGTCATCCACAGGCATACTCCGCAAGATGATCAACGGATATCGTGATCAGCACAGTTGTGAGGGCGACTGCAAGGGGGCGGACCATGTTCGAGCCCACACCCGTCCGGAGACGCAGCTGAGCACCATCGGATCCGGTCCGCCGGGCGGCGTCTCCGGGACACCGGACGCCCGACAGACCGAAGACGCGCTGCTCACGCAGCTCGGGCTGGACCCGCTGGAGGACGCCCTCTACCGGCTCCTCGTGGACCGCCCGGACAGCGAGCCCGCGCCGCTGACCGAGGAACTGTCCGCTCCCCTCCCGGCCGTCCTCGAAGCCCTGGAGTCACTGGTGGTGCGCGGCCTCGCGAGTTCCGCCTCCGCCGGCGGGGCCGAACCGCGCTACCGGGCGGCCTCTCCGGTACTCGCCCTCGGCCCGCTGCTGGAGTCCCGGCGGTCGTCGCTGCACCAGGTCGAGTCCCTGATGGCCACCCTCGCCGAGCGCCACCGCTCCGCCCAGACCCACGCTTCGGGGGCACCGGTCGAGGTTCTTTCGGGTGCCGCGGCCATCCGCCGCAGACTGCTGCTGATGCAGGAACAGGCCACCACAGAGGTGTGCTCCCTGATGCCGCTCGGGCAGCCCCGGCACTCCGTGATCAGCCACGAGGACAACCACGCGGAGATCGAGGACGTCCTCGTCCGACGCGGAATCGCCCTGCGAACCGTCATCGAACGCGACTGGCTGAAGAGTCCGGACACCGCACAGGCGCTGGACGCCTACGTCTCGCAGGGCCAGCAGATCTCCGTGGTGGACAAGCTGCCGATCAAGTTGGTCGTCGTCGACCGGCGAGTCGCGCTGCTCCCCCTCGACCCGGAGCGCGAGGACATCGAACCGGTCGCCCTGGTCGTCCACCGCACCGGGCTACTCATCGCGCTCAGCTCTCTGTTCGAGGCACAGTTCGAGCGAGGGACGCTGCTGCGACCCTCGCCCACGGCAGGGCTTCCCGAGGACGACTCCGGCTCCTCGATCGACCCGACCGACCGCAGAATCCTCGCCCTGCTGCACCTCGGACTCACGGACTCCGCGATCGCCCGCCAGCTCGGCATGGGACACCGCACCGTGCAGCGCCGTCTCCAGCGGCTCATGGCGCGGGTGGGGGCATCCACCCGCTTCCAGCTCGGCTGCCACTCGGCACGGAACGGCTGGCTGGAGGACGCGCCCTCCCCAGCCTCCACCGCGCAGGTGACTCAGGTGGTCCAGGTGGAGGAACAGGCACAGGTGCCGCCTACGGCGTCAGCTCCGCAGGTGGAGAACGGCCCCCTCTGAGGCGTGTTCACGCCCCGACGAGCGCGCCCCCGGGGTACTCGCAACCCCGGGGGCTCGCGACCGGCCCGGCTCAGTCGTCCTCGGAGTCCTTGCCCCCGAAGCGTGTGCGGTACGTCTCCAGATCCTCGTCCGTGATCTTCGAGAAGAGCAGCGGTGGCACCGTGAACGGTGTTCCGGCGGGCAGGAAGTCCAGCGTCCGGGCCTCGTCCGGCGTGACCCAGGTCGCGTCGGCCCACGCACTCGGCACGCCTTCCGCCGGGGTGAACACGTCGCGCAGGGTGGCCGCGGTGGCCGGCACGACGGGTTCGGAGACGATCGCGTGCAGGCGGATGAGGTTCATGGCCGTCCGCAGCGTGAGGGCAGCGCCCTCCGGGTCGGTCTTCGCCTCCCGCCAGGGCTCCTTCTCGGCGAGATAGGCGTTGCCCAGCGACCACACGGCGCGCAGCGCTGCCGCTGCCTTGCGGAACCGCAGGCCCGACAGGCTCTCCTCGTACTGGGCGAGCAGCCGGGCGGCTTCGGCGCCGAGCCGTGCCTCCGGTTCGCCGGCGGCACGCCCGGCCGGGACGGTGCCGCCGAACTTCTTGCGCGAGAGGGACAGGGTGCGGTTGACGAAGTTGCCCAGGGTGTCCGCGAGGTCCTTGTTGACCGAGGCGGCGAAGTGCTCCCAGGTGAAGGAGGAGTCGTCGGACTCGGGGGCGTGCGCGACGAGGTAGTAGCGCCAGTAGTCGGCGGGGAGCACCTCCAACGCGTCGGCGGTGAAGACGCCGCGTCTCGCGGAGGTGGAGAACTTCCCGCCGTAGTAGGTGAGCCAGTTGAAGCCCTTGACGATGTCGGCCTTCTTCCACGGCTCGCGCACGCCGAGTTCGGTGGCGGGGAACATCACCGTGTGGAAGGGGACGTTGTCCTTGCCCATGAACTGGGTGTACCGGACGGTGTCGTCGGCCTCGTACCACCAACTGCGCCAGTCGCGGAGGGCCCTCGGATCACAGGATGCGCGGGCCGCCTCGTCCGGAGCCGCGTCCCCCGGGGTGACGTCACCCGGGGCGACGTCACCCGGAGCCGCGTCGGCCCATTCCTTCGTCGCGGCGATGTAGGCGATCGGGGCGTCGAACCAGACGTAGAAGACCTTGCCCTCGGCCGCCAGTTCGGGCCAGGTGTCGGCCGGTACCGGAACGCCCCACTCCAGGTCGCGGGTGATGGCCCGGTCGTGGAGTCCCTCGGTCAGCCACTTGCGGGCGATCGACGTGGACAGGTGCGGCCAAGCGCCGGCCACGGCTTCGACCCATGCCTCGACCTCGTGCTGGAGCCGGGACTGGAGGAGGAAGAGATGACGGGTCTCACGCACCTCCAGGTCGGTGGAACCGCTGATCGCCGAGCGGGGACGCAACAGGTCGGCGGGGTCGAGGACACGGGTGCAGTTCTCGCACTGGTCGCCGCGCGCCCGTTCGTCCCCGCAGTGCGGACAGGTGCCCTCCAGGTAGCGGTCCGGCAGGAACCTCCCGTCCGCGGGGGAGTACACCTGCCGGACCACGCGCTCCTCGATGAAGCCGTGCTCGTGCAGACGGCGCGCGAAGTGCTGGGTGAGTACGGCGTTCTGCGGCGACGAACTGCGGCCGAAGTGGTCGAAGGAGAGGGCGAATCCGTCGTACACGGCCCGCTGCGCCTCGTGGGCCCGCACGCAGAACTCGGCGACCGGGAGGCCGGCCGCGCGGGCGGCCAGTTCGGCGGGGGTGCCGTGCTCGTCGGTGGCGCAGAGGAAAAGGACCTCGTGACCGGTCCGGCGGAGGTAGCGGGCGTACACATCGGCCGGAAGCATCGACCCGACCATGTTGCCCAGGTGCTTGATCCCGTTGATGTACGGAAGGGCGCTGGTGATCAGGTGTCGGGCCATGGCTGGATGCTTCCTTTCGGTCCGGCGGACCGCCGCGCGCGGGTGCCGCGGCGCGCGCCGGGAGCGCGAGATGAGTCGGTGGTCCCGGGAGGGGCGACGGGCGAGCGGCTACGGAAGGTGACACCGGCGCCGCGGTCCCGAGGGGTGCGCCCGGTGCGGGGCGTCACCGGTGGGCGTCATCGTAGGCAGGAAGCGCCTCATCCGTGCGAGTGGTTTTTGGTGAACCGTCAGCCACCCCGGAGGGCCTCCGACGCCACCTCAACGCCCCCTCCCGTGGCAACCCGCACCACGGCGCGCACGCTCGCGCTGCGCCCCCAAGTGCCCCGATTTTGACCAGTGTTCAAGGTTTATCTACGCGCGGAGCTACGGCCACCGAACGATCATTCGGGCATATCAGACGACTTCTCGCACAGCCATTACCGGCCGGTACTTCGAGCTGCTAAAAACTGTCTGCTCCACGAACTCCCCTCGCACCCCCCACCTTCCGAAGGGGCCACCGGCCATGTCAGTGCGTAGATTCTGGGCATCCGTATCCACTCTGGCCATCGCAACCGTCGCCGCGCTGGGAGCCGCTCAGCCGGCCTCTGCCGCTACGGGCGGTTACGTCGCTCTCGGCGACTCCTACTCCTCCGGGGTCGGCGCCGGCAGCTACATCTCGGACAGTGGTGACTGCCACCGTTCGACCAAGGCGTATCCGTACCTCTGGGCCGCCGCCAACTCGCCCGCCTCCTTCGCCTTCGTCGCGTGTTCGGGCGCGACGACGTCGACCGTCGCGAGCGGCCAGCTGAGTGCGCTCAGCTCCTCGACCGCACTGGTCAGCATCTCGGCGGGCGGCAACGACGTCGGCTTCGCCGATGTCATGCAGACCTGCGTGCTGTCGAGCGAGGCCACCTGCGTGAGCAGCGTGAACGCGGCCATCACGAAGGCGCAGAACGTCCTGCCGGGCAGCCTCGACTCCCTCTACGGCTCCATCCACGCGAAGGCCCCTTCGGCGCACGTGGTGGTCCTGGGCTACCCGCACTTCTACAAGCTGGCGGGCAGCTGCATCCTGGGCCTCAGCGAGAACTCGCGGAAGGCGATCAACAACGGGGCGGACGTCCTGAACTCCGTGATCGCCAAGCGCGCGGCCAACGCCGGGTTCACCTACTCCAGCGTGGTGGACGAGTTCACCGGCCACGAGCTCTGCTCCGGCGACCCTTGGCTCAACAGCGTCACGCTGCCGGTCTACAACTCCTACCACCCGAAGGCCGCCGGACAGTCGAGCGGCTACCTGCCCGCCTTCCGCTCGGCGATCTGAGGACCGACACCTGCACGGTTCGCCCCCGTCGCGGTGCCGCACCGCACCCCACACCGGCCGCGCCTCCCCGGCACCCCGCCACCTCCCACAGGCACAGGGCTCCTCCGCCGCAGGCCGGCGTGGGGGCCCTGTGCCGTTGCCCCGACCCGAGGGGCGCGGCGGGCGAGCCGGCGTACGGCGGCGGAACGGCTCCGGGCTCAGACGCGCTCGACGAGGTGTTCACGGCCGGTCGGCGGCTCGTACGGCTCCGGCCAGAAGTCGGTGACGGCGGTGATGCGGCCCCTGGTGTCGAACGAGAAGAAGTGGATGCCGTCCAACTCCGCGTCCCCCACGGTGAACAGCGTGCGAGCGGCGGCCTGCCCACCGAGCCCGGCCACGCCCGCTCCGGCCGGCTGCTCGGGCAGGTCGGCCACGATCCGGTCGATCCGCACGTGCCAGTCGCCCGGGTACTCCCGGTTGAACCGCACGCATCTCTCCTTGCCCCGGACGACTTCGCGGGTCTGCGGCACTTCGAACACGACGTCGTCGTCGAGCGTGGCCGCGAACGCCTCCCAGTCGCGGGCGTCGGCGGCGGTCCAGTACGTCTCCACGGCCTTGCGCAGAACAGCGGTCGAGACCGTGCCCGCGCCCATCTCTGCAGTCATGGAACGAGTCTGGACCCCGCCACTGACAATCACCCCGACCTGCGAGGACGCCGATCGACAGCCCGCGCCGGGCTCTTCCCTGCCGCAGGTGCGACGGGTATCCCACCGAGTGCGCGTTCCGGCCGGGGCCGGTCCCGGGAGATACGCGCCCCGCGCTCTGTGTGACCGAAAGATAACGGAGGTGTTCATTTCCCCCTCCCGCGCGCATCGGTTTCGCTACGCTCCAGACCCCATCGCCCGTTATGGACTGGAGGTCCGGTGGCGGACCAAGTAACGATCAACGAAGGCGTGTTGTGGGTGGGAGGCGAGGCGTATCCGCTTCGCAACATCTCTCACGTCGGCCAGCGGAAGCTGACGGTCGACAAGGGTGTGGCGATACGGAAGTTCATCATTCGGACCATTGCCTGGTTGATCGTCGGCGGCATCATCGCCGCGGCGTTCGACACGATGGGGACGATCATCCTGATCGCCGTCGAGGCGTTCCTGGTCTGGAAGCTGGTCGCGGTTCTGCAGAGGCCCCCGGTGTACGGCCTCGTCCTCAACACGTCCGGCATTCAGCACGAGGCCATCTGGTCGACCCGGCAGGAGGAGATCTTCCAGCTGGTCCAGGAGATCACCAAGGCGATCGGCCATCCCGACGTGGCTCAGACGGTCATCAACCTCTCGCACGTCGTGCACAGCAACACCATCAAGCAGTACGGCGGGACCAGCATCGGGCATGCCCAGCACTTCGGCAGCGGGAACATCGGGGGATCATGAGCGGCGACAACTACTACCAGTACGGCGGGTCCCGCATCGAACACGCTCAGCACTTCGGTTCGGGTGACATCGTCGGAGGCGACAAGAACGTCGGTGTGGCCTCCGGCGGTCCCGCGGTGGAGGCTCTTCTGCGGGAAATCGAGAGGCTCCGCCCGCATCTGGACGACAACGGGCGCGCCGAGGTGGACGCGGCGGCCGAATCGATCGCCACGGAGCCGACCCCGGAAGGGCGTCGGAGCCTGGTGCAGCGGATCACCGGCATCGCGGCCCTGGTCGGCGAAGTGGGCCTGCCGGTGATCAATGCCGCGAGAGCGTTGCTCGCGGGCTGAGCCGGGCGTGGCAGCGCGGAGACACCGTGCGCTGCCGCACTGTTCGCGGGCCCGGGGACCCGGGGACCCGGGAGCCCGGGAGCCCGGGAGCCCGGGAGCGCGGGGAAGCCTCCGCGCGCGATTCCGCGAGTGAGCTGAAGCGGTGAGCAGGGGGTGTGTCCCGGCGGCGTCCGGGACACACCTCGGTGTCTCCCCGCGGGGCATCTCCGGTCGGGGACATCCGGCAGGGGACCACGGGGCGGTGCCGACCGGCAGGGGACCACGGGGCGGTGCCGACCGGTCGGTGACGTCCGGTCGCCGGTCGCGGGACGGCGATGCCCGACGGCCGGCACCTGTGCGGGCCGGGATTCCGGGTGATTTCGCCGGCAGGCGAAGGCCCGTGCGTCCAGGACCCCCTTTCGGGTTGGATGGGGGCATGAGCGACACACAGAACGCCTCGACCTCTCCGGACTGGGAGCAGCGGTTCCGCGCGCCCCGGGTCTCCCTGCCCGACTGGGCGGAGGACGCCCCGGAGCGCTCGCTCTTCGTGTCCAACGCGACCGGGACCTACGAGCTGTACGCGTGGGACCGGTCGACCGGTCGGCAGCGGCAGGTGACCGACCGGCCGAACGGCACGACCGACGGCGCGCTGACTCCGGACGGCTCCGAGATCTGGTGGTTCAGCGACACGGACGGCGACGAGTTCGGTATCTGGATGCGGCAGCCGTTCGGCGGCGGCGAGGACGTGCCGGCGGCGCCGGGGCTGGAGCCGTCGTACCCGGCCGGTCTCGCGATCGGGCGGGACGGCAGCGCTGTCGTCGGCCGTTCCACCGACGAGGACGGGACGACGATCCATCTGGCCCGGCCGGGCGACGCGGGGATCGTGGAGATCTACCGGCACCGCGAGTCCGCCGGGGTGGGCGATCTGTCGTACGACGGTGGCCTGATCGCTCTGGAGCACACGGAGCACGGCGACGCGATGCATTCGGCGCTGCGTGTGGTGCGGCCGGACGGGTCGACGGTGGCCGAGCTCGACGACACCGAGGGCGGCACGAAGGAACTGGGCCTCGCGGTGATGGGGTTCGCTCCGGTCGCCGGCGACACCCGGTTGCTGATCGGGCATCAGCGTCGGGGGCGCTGGGAGCCGATGATCTGGGACCCGGTCGCGGGCACGGAGACGGAGCTGGCGATCGATCTTCCCGGGGACGTGGGTGCGCAGTGGTATCCGGACGGCTCCGCGATCCTGGTCGAGCACGACTTCGAGGCCCGCAGCGAGCTGTGGCGCCATGAGCCGGGTGGGCAGGAGCCGGTGCGGGTGGAGACGCCCGCCGGTTCGGTGTCGGGTGCCACGGCCCGCCCGGACGGGACGGTGGAGTACCTCTGGTCCTCGGCCGCCCTGCCTCCGGTCGTCCGCTCCACCACGGGGGCGGTGGTCCTGGACCCGCCGGGTCCGAAGGCCCCCTCCTCGGTGCCGGTGCGGGACGCGTGGGTGGACGGGCCGGGCGGACGTGTTCACGCCCTGGTGCAGACACCTGCCTCGGGCGAGGGCCCGTTCCCGACGATCTTCGAGATCCACGGCGGCCCGACCTGGCACGACAGCGACTCGTTCGCCTCGGGCCCCGCCGCCTGGGTGGACCACGGCTTCGCGGTCGTGCGGGTGAACTACCGGGGTTCGACGGGGTACGGCCGGGCCTGGACCGACGCGCTGAAGCACCGGGTGGGGCTGATCGAGCTGGAGGACATCGCGGCGGTCCGGGAGTGGGCCGTCGGGTCGGGGCTCGCCGATCCGGACCGTCTGGTCCTGGCCGGTGGTTCCTGGGGCGGGTATCTGACCCTGCTCGGTCTCGGCACCCAGCCGGACGTCTGGGCCCTGGGCCTGGCCGCCGTGCCGGTCGCGGACTACGTCACGGCGTACCACGACGAGATGGAAGCCCTGAAGGCGATGGACCGCACCCTGCTGGGCGGCACTCCGGAGGAGGTGCCCGAGCGGTTCGAGGCGTCGTCGCCGCTGACGTACGTCGACGCGGTGCGCGCGCCGGTGTACATCTCGGCGGGCGTCAACGATCCGCGCTGCCCCATCCGCCAGGTGGAGAACTACGTGGACCGGTTGAAGGCCCGGGGCGCGGTGCACGAGGTCTACCGCTACGACGCGGGTCATGGCTCGCTGGTGGTGGAGGAGCGGATCAAGCAGGTGGGACTGGAGCTGGACTTCGCGCTGCGCCATCTCCCGGAGGCGCGGAAGCCGGAGGCGGACACCACCGCACGCGCGTAAGGACCGGATAAATGGGCGGCCCCCGCTCCCGGTCGGCGGAGCGGGGACCGTACGGTATTGGGGTGTACCGGTTCCTGCTGACCCCGCGATGGTGGGGGATCAACCTCTTCGTCGTGCTGGCCATTCCGTTCTGCGTGTTCATGGGCACCTGGCAGCTCGGCCGCTTCGAGGACCGCGTGCAGTCGCACGAACAGGCCGAGAAGCAGCCGGACCCGGGTACCCGTCAGGCAAAGCCGCTGGACTCGCTGCTGCCCGTGGACACGGTCACGTCCGGCCGCCCCGCCACGGCGACGGGGACGTTCGCGGACCAGTTCCTGGTCCCGGGGCGCGAGCTGGACGACCGCGACGGTTTCTACGTCCTGGACCTGCTGCGTACGGACGGCGGCAAGGCGCTGCCCGTCGTACGCGGCTGGATGCCCGGCGGGACGGAACAGGCGCGGAAGAACAACACGGTCCCGCCGGCTCCCACCGGCGAGATCACGGTGACCGGCGACCTCCAGGCTTCGGAGAGCGCCACCAGTGACGGTGTGAACAGCGCGGGCGGGCTCCCCGAGGGGGAACTCGGCATCATCAGTGCGGCGTCGCTGGTGAACCTCGTGCCGTACGACGTGTACGACGCCTGGGTGACGCTCCCCGCGAGCGGCATCGGAGGCGCGGACGACTCCGGCAACGGAATGCGGGCGGTCCCGGCCGCCGCGGTGGAGGGCAGCGGGCTGGACCTGAAGGCCTTCCAGAACCTGGGCTACACCGGGGAGTGGTTCGTCTTCGCGGCGTTCGTGCTCTTCATGTGGTTCCGCCTGCTGCGGCGCGAGGCGGAAGCGGCCCGGGACATCGCCCTGGGGCTGGTCCCCGACCCCGCCATCCTCACCACCGCCGCCACCACCACCGACACCGACACCGGGTCAACCGTGGTCACCGCCGGACCGGGTGAACCCGTCGGTACCTCTTCCGGGACGACGCCCCACAGCGAGTGACCCCCGCGCGCGGGCATCCCCGGCCTCGGTGCTCCTGGCCCGGTGCTCCCGGCCTGGCGGTCCCGGCCTCGGTGCTCCCGGCCCGGTGCTCCCGGCCGCGGCCCGTCGGTTACGAGGCGGTGAGGATGCCGGTCCGGTAGATCGTGCCCGCGCAAGCGTGGGTGATCGTGGTCTCCGCGGCCGGCGCGCCCGCCTCAGGGGTGTGCGTCACGGCGATGCTTCCCTCGGACGGGACAGCGTCCGCCGTCACGGACTGCGTCTCCACGCTCGACGCCTGGTCCTCCCCCGTGCCCGTGCCGGTGGGGGTTTCGGTGGGTGTCGGCGTGGGGGGTGTGGCGGTGGGGCAGGTGTCGCTCGGTACGAAGGCGAACTGCACCTCGTAGGACATCTGGGGCTTCAGCAGCATGGCCGCGGGCTCTACGGCAGGGTCGGGCAGCCCGGCGGCGGGGTCGCCCGCGACGTGCTGGACGACCGCGATCTTCGTCGCGTCCGCGGCGCCCGCGGTCGTGAAGGCCACCGTGCCCGCAGTGCTGACCGAGCAGTTGGTGACGGAGGTGTTGGCGATCCGGAAGGTCCCGTAGACCGTGCCGTTCGCGTCCGCCGTCCCGGTGGACGCCGAGGCGACGCCGAGCTGACCGGGCGCGCAGGCGGGCAGGGCGGCGATCGAGGCGAGGTCCTCCTCGCTGACGGCCCCGGAGAGGTCGCTGTCGGAGTCCGTCGGATCGTCGGTCGCGGTGGGGGTGCCGCTGGGATCGGGTATTCCTTCGGGCCTGCCGTCCGCGCCCTGCGCGGGCTGTCCGTCGCTCGGCTGCTCCCCCACGGCCGCTCCGGACGCGTCGCCCTGCTGGCTCTGGGAGTTCTGGCCGTGCCCGGCGAGGGAGGGCGCCGCTGCGGCGACGCTCCCGGAGTCCGCCACGTGCAGGAAAGTGGGTACGGCGGTACCGATGAGCAGGACTGCGGCAGCCGCGCCGACGACGGCCTGACGGCGTCGCGCCCGCCGGGCGGGTACGGCCCGGTACAGCTGGTCCAGGGCGTTCTCGGCGGGTTCGAGGTCTTGGACGGCCCCTCGCAGCAGGCGCCGCAGCGCCTGTTCGTCGGTCGTGTCCTCCTCGTCCCCCGCGTCGGCCGAACCGCAGCCCGGACCGCTGCCCTTCAACACGCTGTCCCACAACGCGCTGCCACCACTCGGGCCGCCGCCGCTCGGATCGATGTCGCGCATGTCGATGCCGCGCAGGGCGACACCGTCGTCGCTCGCCGTGCCGCCGCCGATGCCCCGGCCGAAGTCCGCAGCCTCGGCGCGGGCCGGGAAGAGCTGGGTCAGCGTGCCGGTGCCGGAGGTGTCGTCGTGGGCGGTGTGCGCCTTCACACGGGGGCGGGACAGGTCATCACGGGCGCGGGGCGTCTTGTCGTGCCGCTCGGTGACATCGTCAGACGCGTCGGCGTCGTCGGTCGCGTCGTCGGAGGCGTCGTCGGTCGCGTCGTCGGTCGCGTCGTCGGTCGCGTCGACCGGAGCGTCACCGGGCGTTCCCGCATGGCTGGGCGCTCCGGCATACCGTCCGGACGGTGTGTGTACCGGAGGGCCGTGCTCCTCGTCGCCTCCGCGCGTACGGCCGGTCGGCTCAGCCGCCTCCGCCTGTTCGGCGGCCGGCTCGCTCGTGTTCGGCCCGTGGTTCACAGTTCCGCTTCCCGTCCGGTCCGGTTCGTGGCTGAAGGGGCGACCGCTCATGCCTGCGCCTCCATCACGAGGCGCAGAGCGGCGATCCCGCGCGAACCGTACGCTTTGACCGAGCCCAGAGAGATACCGAGGGTATCGGCGACCTGCGCTTCGGTCATGTCCGCGAAGTAGCGCAGCACCAGTACCTCCCGCTGACGCCGCTGGAGGCCCTTCATCGCCTTGATCAGCGCGTCCCGCTCCAGCTGGTCGTAGGCCCCCTCTTCGGCGCTGGCCATGTCCGGCATGGGCTTGGAGAGAAGCTTCAGCCCGAGGATGCGGCGGCGGAGCGCGGACCGGGAGAGGTTGACGACCGTCTGCCGGAGGTAGGCGAGCGTCTTCTCGGGTTCCCGCACCCGGGTGCGGGCCGAGTGCACGCGGATGAACGCCTCCTGTACGACGTCCTCGCAGGAGGCCGTGTCGTCCAGCAGCAGTGCGGCAAGGCCGAGCAGCGAGCGGTAGTGGGCGCGGTAGGTCTCGGTCAGATGGTCGACCGTCGTTCCCGCCGCCACCGCCTCTTCAGCGCCCTCGCGCTGCGAGGGGAGCCTTACGGGGCTCGTCGCGCTCGCAGCGGTCAGCGGGGCGATCACCGGCATGCCGCCGACCGCGCGGCGCTTGCGGAGCGGGCGCGCGGACAGCCCTCGCAGCGAGCCGACCACCGGAATTTCGAGTACCTCTGCCACGCAAGTTGGACACGCTGCCCCCCGTCAGGGTTGTACGCGTGCGGCAGCGCGTTCAGCTCTCTGCGACTCGCCCTCATACGTACCCGCTCTTCCCCAATTGCCCTATTGGTGCGCCCATCGCGCAAGAAGTGACGACGAAGACGCCGAACAGTCGACTCACGGTTGCACAGGACCACAGGGTCATCGTCGGATATGACAACGCCCCAGCTCAAGGGGTTAAGGAAGCCGAATTGAACATGTGACCTTCACAGATCCCACAAAACTCTTTCGATCAGACATTTCGATGACGTACGAAATTCGATGCCTCGGAAGCGGCCCCCGACAAGGCTCTGAACCAGACCGGGCGGATGTCGGTTCCAGACCGGACGGAGGCCGGTACCAGACCGGACGGAGGCCGGTACCAGACCGGACGGAGGCCGGTACCAGACCGGACGGAGGCCGGTACCAGACCGGACGGATGTCGGTTCCAGACCGGCGACGAACAAGGCCGGTACCGGCCTCGGACCAGCGCAGAACCGCACGGCCGAAGTGGACCGACCGGCCGCGGGCCGGCGCGGAGCCAGGGCAAGGCCACGCCGGAGCCGAAGGAGAACCGAGGCAGAACCGAGCCAGAACCGACAGGGACCGTCCGTCGCCCGCGAAACGGAACACGGCCCGTAACACCGCCCTGGCCACCGCCCGAAAGATCCCTCGCGAGATCCCCTCAAGATCCCCCGGAACGAAACCCGGGTCGAATCCCTGGACGGGATTCAGGAGCCGCCCATGGCGGCCGCCAGGGATTCGGCGATCTGGGCCACATTCAGGGCCCCGCCTTTTCGCAGGTTGTCCCCGCAGAGGAACATCTCCAGGCCCTGCGGGTCGTCCAGGGAGCGGCGTACCCGGCCGACCCAGGTGGGATCGGTGCCCACCACGTCCGCCGGGGTCGGGAAGTCGCCTGCGGCAGGACTGTCGAAGAGGACGACGCCGGGGGCCGTGGCCAGGATCTCGTGGGCCCTGTCGACGGTGACCTCGTTCTCGAAGCGCGCGTGGACGGACATCGAGTGCGTGGTGACGACGGGGACGTACACGCAGGTGATGGCGGTACGCAGCTGGGGCAGGCCGAGGATCTTGCGGCATTCGTCGCGGATGGAGAGTTCCTCGGAGGACCAGCCGTCGCCCGCGGCCGTACCGGCCCACGGCACGACGTTCAGCGCGACGGGGGCGGGGAACGGGCTGGTGGGCCGGTCGCCGAGCGCGCGGCGTACGTCTCCGGGGCGGGTGCCCAGCTCCGTACCGGCGGCGAGGCCGGCGGCGACGAGGCCGAGTTCCTGGCGCAGGGCGGCGACGCCTTCGCGGCCCCGGCCGCTCACGGCCTGATAGGTGGAGACGGTCAGTTCGCGGAGGCCGAAGGCGGCGTGCAGCGCGCCGACGGGGACGATCAGCGAGAGGGTGGTGCAGTCCGGCGAGGCGACGATTCCGCGCGGGCGGGTGCGGGCCGCGTGGGGGTTGACCTCGGGGACGACCAGTGGCACGTCCTGGTCGAGGCGGAAGGCCGCGGAGCCGTCGACCACGGCTGCGCCCCGGGACGCGGCGACGGGCGCCCAGAGGGCCGCGACCTTCGCGGGTACCAGGAAGACGGCGATGTCGACGCCGTCGAAGGCGTCCTCGGTGATCGGGAGGACTTCCTTCTCCTCGCCGCGTACGGCCAGCTTGCGGCCGGCCGAGCGCGGTGAGGCGATCAGTCTGACCTCGCCCCAGACGTCCGCGTGCTGCGAAAGGATCTGGAGCATGACGCCGCCGCTCGCCCCGGTCGCACCGACGACCGCGAGCGAGGGGCGGCGTGCGGTCATCGGCCGGTGCCTCCGTAGACGACGGCCTCGTCGGAGTCGCTGTCGAGACCGAAGGCGGTGTGCACGGCGCGCACGGCCTCGTTGACGTCGTCGGCGCGGGTGACGACCGAGATGCGGATCTCGGAGGTCGAGATCAGCTCGATGTTCACACCGGCGTCGGAGAGCGCCTCGAAGAATCCGGCGGTGACGCCCGGGTTCGTCTTCATGCCCGCGCCGACCAGCGAGATCTTGGCGATCTGGTCGTCGTAGCGCAGCGAGTCGAAGCCGATGGTGCCCTTGGCCCGCTCCAGGGCGTCGATGGCCTTGCGGCCCTCGGCCTTGGGAAGGGTGAAGGAGATGTCCGTCAGCCCCGTCGCGGCGGCGGAGACGTTCTGCACCACCATGTCGATGTTGACTTCCGCGTTGGCGATGGTGCGGAAGATCGCGGCGGCCTCGCCCGGCTTGTCGGGGACGCCGACGACGGTGATCTTGGCCTCGGAGACGTCATGGGCGACTCCGGAGATGATCGCGTGCTCCACCTGCTGGTCCCCTTGCGGCTCGTTGCTGACCCAGGTGCCGCGCAGTCCGGAGAAGGACGAGCGGACGTGGATCGGGATGTTGTATCGGCGTGCGTACTCGACGCAGCGGTGCAGCAGCACCTTGGAGCCGGACGCGGCCAGCTCCAGCATGTCCTCGAAGGAGATCCACTCGATCTTCTGGGCCTTCTTGACGACCCGGGGGTCGGCGGTGAAGACGCCGTCCACGTCGGTGTAGATCTCGCAGACCTCGGCTTCCAGCGCCGCGGCGAGGGCGACCGCAGTGGTGTCGGACCCACCGCGGCCGAGGGTGGTGATGTTCTTGCCCTCCTGGCTCACGCCCTGGAACCCGGCGACGATGGCGATGTTGCCCTCGTCGATCGAGGTCCGGATGCGGCCGGGCGTGACATCGATGATGCGCGCCTTGTTGTGGACGGAGTCGGTGATGACACCGGCCTGGCTGCCCGTGAACGACTGGGCCTCGTGGCCCAGGTTTTTGATCGCCATCGCCAGCAGGGCCATGGAGATCCGCTCTCCGGCGGTCAGTAGCATGTCGAACTCACGCCCGGCAGGCATCGGAGACACCTGTTCGGCGAGATCGATCAGCTCGTCCGTCGTGTCGCCCATCGCGGACACCACGACAACCACCTGGTTGCCGCTCTTCTTGGCATCGACGACTCGCTTGGCGACGCGCTTGATGCCCTCGGCATCGGCTACGGATGAGCCTCCGTACTTCTGCACGACCAGGCCCACGTGCGCTCCTCGCTCATTCCGTTACTGCGGTCGGCTCAGTTTAACGAGCGGCCCGGAATCTCCCCGTCCTTACCAGATGGTGAGATGTCCCGCCCACCACCTGGTCCGGCGTGTCGACCCGGGCCGCTCGTACGGGGCCTATGCCCACCTCACCGGCCGCCACGCGCGTCTGTGGTCCAGCCCACACGTTCCACACTGGCTCCGCAAGCCGGGCGCGGCCCCCGGCGGAGTACGCCGGGGGCCGCGCACCGAAGCGCGACCGGGGGTCTGCCTCAGCTGTTGAGACCGAGGTTCCGGACCTGGAGACCCGGAAGGGCTCCCTCGAACACCCTGACCTCGTCCACCGAACCCCGCAGATACGAGCCCCAGCCACCGCCGGGCACCGGGCCCCTGCCGATCTGGAGGCCCCCGGTGCTCGTCCAGCCGGAACGGAAGGTCGCGCTCGCTCCGGTTTCCTGGGCGTCCACGTAGAGCGTGACCCGGTCGTTCACCGTGTCGTGCACGATGCCCACGCGGTGCAGGCCCCCGGGCGCGGCCTCGGCGCTCACGGTAGTCACCTCAGCGCCGGGAGTGCCGGCGTGGGAGACGCTCAGCTCCCATTTCTGGGTGGCCGGCACGTAACGGACCTGGAAGGCCGCCGTTCCGTCGTCGTTGCCCTGGGAGAAAAGTGTCATGGCCGGGTCGTCGGCGGTCACGTGGTCGAGCGCGAGGAGGGCCGCGACGGTGTAGCTGCGGGCGGTGTCGACGACCGGCGCGGTGGTGGCTGCGTAGTCGTCCACCCCGTCGAGTGCGAGGTCGGCCTGGCCCCGGAGGGGGTCCTTGTCCGGGAAGCACTCCGGGTAGAGGTCGCACCAGTCGTCCGGCGAGGGCCACTGGTAGAGGTGAGCGCCGTCCCGCAGGCTCAGCGGCTGGTCCGTCCCCACCGAGGACGGTGTCGTACCGTCCGTGCTGGACTCCATCGACCAGTGCGCGGTCTCCGTCGCCGGGGGCACCTCGACCAGAGCGAGCTGGGTGATCTCGGCGGGCATGACGACCCTGTCGTACGCCTGGAGGGCGCCGATCTCGCCCTGCCAACGGTCGCGGTAGCCGAGCTTGCCCCGTGCGCGGCCGATCTGGAAGTCGCCGGACGTCTGCGCGGGCGTGATCGCGATCGGCGTCCCCGTCTCCTTGCCGTTGACGTAGAGGTGGGCGAGACCCGTCTCCACGTCGTACAGGCCCAGGACGTGGGACCAGGTGCCGGCCTCCGGGGTGCCGCCGGTGACACGGTCCGCCCCCACCCCGAAGGACCACGTCGCACCGCCGTCACCGGGCCGCAGACCGAGGGTGAAGGCGGGGGCGCCGTCGGCGTCCTGGGAGGCGACGGTCATGGTGCGGTCGGTGGCGCCGGGGCGCACCCAGCCGCCCACCGCGAAGGTCTTCGCGGTGTCCACGACCGGCGCGTCCGGGGTGAGGAAGCCGTGCCCGGTGCCGTCCAGGGAGACGGTGGAGGTCAGCGCGGTGCCCTCCGGCGCGGACGCGCCGAACGAGGCGCCGGTTCCGGCACGTGCCGCCGTTCCGGTGACCGGCGCGGCGGACCGGCTGCCCGCCGGGTCGGCGAGCTGCCACTGTGCGACAGGGCTGCGGGGTGGGGCCGGATAGAAGTCGTAGGACGTCGACGTGCTCCGGCGCCCGGACCGGTCGAAGGCCACGACGTCGACGCGTTGGGTGAACGAGGTGGCGAGGAACCGCACTTCCGCCGCGTGGTCGGGACCGGTCGCAACTACGCTCTGCTGCGCCTGACCAATGAAGGTGTAGCGGTACTCGACGACGTCGTCGGAGGGTGACTGGAACCGGAAGGTCCCGTAAGTGCCCTGCTCCGCGCCGTAGAACACGTCTTCCGGGAACTCGGACGACGACACCACCGGGGGCTGCGGGGACACCTCGTCGATGACGAACTCGCAGGCCGGAGCCGCCGTGTCGCTCCACTCGGACACCGCTGCTCCGTCGTTCGCCCGCACGTGCCAGGAGATGACGGTGTCGGCCGGGACTGCGGCGGCCTGGAGGTAGGTGTTCCATTGGAACGTGAACCCGGAAGGCACAGCGGAGGAAGGAGCGTAGCTAAGGCGCTGCTCCGTACCGGCCGCGTCCGTCCACCAGAGCTCGAACTCGGCTTTGACGAGGTTGGCCCCACCGGGTGCGTCGTCCTCGACCGGATCGTTGAGCACCGCGAACAGCGTCGGTTCCCGCCCCACGTAGGGACGCTCCGCCCCGGAAACGCAGGGCTTCGATTCGGTGTGCAGATCGCCCGCCGTCGGCCGGAGCGGTGGCAGGTTGTCCACCGCCACCGCCACTCCCGAAGCGGTCAGCGCGATCACGGCTCCGAGGGCCGTTCCCGCCAGCCATCGTGAAGCGCCGCGTCCGAGACGCGTTCTCTTTCTGCCGTTCTCCGGCATGATCACCGTTCCCCCCTGTCGACGCCCGTGAGATCACGGGAAACCGAAGCTATCAGCGCCTACTGACACCCCGTCGGGTAATTTGCGCCGCCTGTGCGGAGGGGCTCGTGAACGGGGTGCCTTCCCGGTCGGCGGTCCCGCTCACCTCCGGCGCGGCACCGGTACCGCCGCCGGGCGCCCCGAGGCCGCGCGCAGTTCCGCGACCCGGGCGGCGACGTCCTGCTGCTGCCGGGGGCGGGCGAGGAAGGTGTCGGGGACGTCGCCGGTGGCGCCGCTCGCCTCGTCGCGGTCGATGTCGGCGCGGCAGTCCACGCAGATCCCGTCGACCAGGGTGGTGGTGGTCTCGTCCTCGTCGCAGAAGAGGCACATCATCACGGCCCCGGCGATCTCCTCGTGCGCGGGGTGCGAGGCGTGCGGGCCGGGCTGCTGGGTGGGCGGCATCTTGTTCTCCAGTCGTTTACGCAGGAAGGCGACGGCGGAATGCACCGACGCCGGGAGCCCCGCCGCGAGGGCGTGGGCGATCCGGTCGGGCCCCACGCCCCGGTCCAGCCACTCGCCGACCAAGGGCTCCAGCTCCACGCATTCACCGTCGGAAAGCTGGAGCCGGGGGTCGCGGGCGCCGAGCGCGGCGAGTACGTCGTACGCAGGGGAGCGGGGCGCCCTCGCTCCGGCCTCCAGGGCCAGGGCGGCGGCGGAGCCGGGCGGCGGGGCGTCCATGCGGCCCGCCATCAGGTCGCCGAGCGAGGCGACCACCGAGGCTGTGTCGCCGGGGACTTCAGCCGTGACGAAGCCGACAGCCGCGGCCTCCGCACCGGCAGGCCACCCGGCCGTGCTCACCGCCTCCGCCGCTCGCGCCGTGTGCCAGGGCGCCGCGCCCCGAACTCGCGCGCCCGGAACCTCCGCGTGCGGGGCATCCGCACTCGGGGCATCCGCGTCCGGAACTCCCGCTTCCGGAACTCCCGCTTCCGGGACCGCCGTCGGGACCGTCTTCGGGGCGGCCGGCTGGCCGGTCACATCGATGCCGCGCACGAACCGTACGAGCTCCGCCCACCAGGCCGCGTTCCGCGCGGTACGGGAGAAGTAGGTCCGGGTCACCCAGTGCCTGGTGCCGTTGGCGCCGGTCAAGTGAACCTTGATGCGGCGGAGATGGCCTTCGCGGGTCAGCCGGTCGAGGGCGCTGCGGCAGGCCTGCTGGCCGTAGTCGGGGAGCTCCTCGGCGAGGGTCTTGTAGCCGATCGCGGCACCTTCGGGCAGCCGGTCGATGTACGCGCCGATGGCCGCTTCCCTCGGGGCCAGATGCCTGAAGTCGCGGGCATGCCGGGGCGCTTGGTCGGGGGCGTGGCGCTTGCCGTACCCGGCTTTCGCCATGGGATGGGCGGGTGCGCGCAGGGCGGCACTAATGTTGGCGTTAGCCATGAGGGATCGACTCCTAGCCGTGCGATCTCGCTTCGGTCAGACCCCGGTCGGTGTTGCCACACCGCCGGGGTCGTCCTTTTTCTGAGGTTTGAGGTTGCTCATCGCGAACGTAGAGCGTCACTACGCTCCGATGCAAGCCGGTCACGGAAAGCCACCCCCAGGGGTCGTTCGCGCTCCCTCCCCCTCCGGCCGCACACCATCCGCACTCGGGCGCGCGGTACTTGGCGGGAAGGGAGGGTGGGTGGGATTGAACCTGACCACCCATTCCTGCAAAAAGGGGCTCGGAGTTCGAGGCTCAAGGCTCGGAGCCCGCTGCTCGGAGCCCGGGGCTCGGGGCTTGAGCTCCGGGCGGACCTGCGAATACGCCGACAATTCCGTCCGGCAACCAACTGCCTTGAAAATCACTCGTCCGTGGATCGGAAGGTGGCCGACACGACGTCCGAAAGGACGTCAGGAAAGCACCCACCGGGGCGGATGCTCCCCATCGACCGGGCAGACGAAGACATGCAGATCCCGGTCGCGGCCGAAGCGGAGCCGGGTGGGCCGGACCACGGCTTCAGCGCCCCGGATCGACACCCTTGCCCGACTCGGCGCCCCGGCCCGGCTCGACGTCCTGCCCCGTTGGGGCGGGTCGCGGTCCTCCAACGGCACCCAGCTGCAGGAAGGCCCCTCCGTCTCGTAGCCCTCGGCGGTCAGCAGCAGACGCGACGGGGCCCCGCAGGAAGCACAGTCGACGACCATCGGACCCGTGGAGGCCCAGCTGGGAAAGCCACCGACCCTCCAGCCGGGCGGTATCGAGAGGTCGTACTGGTAGCTGAGGGCGTCCGGACCGTGTTCCCGCTCCTGAGCCTCGTCCCAGGCGTCAACGCGCGCGATCAACTCGGTGGGCAGCGAGCCCTCTTCCGCCCAGGGGTAGGTGTCCACCTCTTCCGGGTGCAGGACGCACGGCTCGGGGAGTTCGTGCTCCCACCGGAGCAGGGCCGCTTCGGGGGGCGCGGTGAGGAGCCGCTCCGCCCGCCCGGCGTCCTCGGCCCGTCGCCAGTGCAGGCGGTAACGGCGTTCGTGGTGCGGCCCATGGGCAAGGGGGCAGCGGAAGAGCTGCACCAGGTCGGCGCCGCCGGGCCCTGCCGCCAGCCCCGGGACGTCACGGCGGAAAAGCTGGGCAAGCCCGACGAAGGGGGCGGGCCCGTCCGCCTCGACGCGGGGCCACCGCCGCTCGGGCGGGTGGCCTCCCGCCGCCCGTGCGGCGCGGATCTCGTCGGGTGCGTACCCCTCGGCCTCCGGCAGATGCGGCTCGTGGCAGACCGGCCACGCTTCACCCTCCGGCCACAGCATCGGGCCGCCGACATGACTGTCCCGCACACCGGGCCGCCCGGGCCTGGGGTGCAGACGCGTCGTCCGGCCCCGCCACGCGGCCAGCTCGGGAAACACCGCCTCCACCGACACCGGCCTGTCCGGCGTGGTCCTCGTCATGGGCCGACCGTACGGGCCGGGGCCCCTCAACCGCGCCCGGATTCCGCCGGCCCGTCCGGAGCCAGGAGCTTCAGCCCTGCCGCAGGACCTCCGCCGCGATCCGCAACGCCTCGCGCGCGACCTCGTCCAGGGCCCGGTCCGAGCGCTGCGGATTCCACGCGTAGTCCTCGGCGGCGACCCGCAGCGCGACGTTGATCATCGCGGCGGCGACCCGGGGCGCGAGTGCGTCCGGGGACTCCCCGGTGCGCTGGGCGATGGCTTCGGCGAGGACCGACTCGGCTTCCAGATGGGTCTGGAGCCACACGGCCCGGAGCCCCGGTTCGGTGCGGGTGAGCCGTACCAGGCTGAGCACGTCCGCCGATCCGGCGGTCGGGCGCATGGTGTCGGGCCGCATGGCCTCCAGCGCGTCGATGAGCGGCTCGTGTCCGGAGCCGTCGCGGAGCGCCTCGGCGAGCGAGTCGACGCCGACCGCGAGCAGCGGCTGTACGCACGCCTCCTTGGTCGGGAAGTACCGCCAGAGCGTGCGGGTCGAAACGCCCGCCTCCGCCGCGATCTCGTCGGCGGAGGTGGCGGCGACGCCCTTCTCCGCGAAGAGCCTCACCGCGACTTCCGCGATCTCCAGCCGGGTGGCCGCCTTGCGGCGCTCGGTCAGGGGTGGGCGGCCGGGGCGGGCTGACCGCGAGGCGTAGGTCGGAGCGTCTCCCATGGGTCCACCCTAACGATCTCCGCACTATGGCGCGAAGCGCCTTTCTGGCACTGTGCGCCAAAAAACCGTACAGTCCGAAAGGGAACATCAAGGCAAGGGAGCACCACCATGAGCACCACCGACTTCCAGGACCGCAGCGTCGTCGTCACCGGCGCGGGCAGCGGCATCGGCCGGGCCACCGCCCTCCGGTTCGCCGCTCAGGGTGCGAGGGTCCTCGTCGCCGACCTGGACAAGGAGCGGGCCGAGCAGACCCTCGCCGACATCACGGCGGACGGCGGCACGGCCGTCGCGGTGGTGGGCGACCTGAGCGAGCAGACCGTGGTGGACGAAGTCGTGCGCACCGCCGTGGAGACCTTCGGCGGCCTGGACGTGCTCGTCAACAACGCCGGAATCATGGACTCCATGTCGGCGGCGGCGGACGTCACGGACTCCGAGTGGGAGCGGGTCATCCGCATCAACCTCACCGCGCCGTTCCTGCTGACGCGGGCCGCGCTCCCGCACATGCTGGCGGCCGGAAAGGGCGCGATCGTGAACACCGCGTCGGAGGCGAGCCTGCGCGGCTCGGCGGCGGGCGCCGCGTACACCGCGTCGAAGCACGGCATCGCGGGCCTCACCAAGTCGACCGCCGTCATGTACCGCGCCCAGGGCGTCCGCACCAACGCCATCGCCCCGGGCGGCACCATCACCAACATCCAGGTGAACGCCGACCGCGAGGCGCTCGGCCCGGCCGTCCTCGGCTCCTACATGGGCAACGTCGGCAAGCCGGCCACCGCCGAGGAGCAGGCCGCAGCGATCGTCTTCCTCGCCTCGGACGCGGCCAGCAACATCAACGGCGTGATCCTCGCCGTGGACAACGGCTGGTCGGCGGTCTGACCCGTCCGTCCCCGGACCGGACCGGAGGGGCTGGTGCGCGCTCCCGCGTCCCAGCCCCTCCGGCTCCGGCTCCGGCTCCGGCGCTACTTCACCGGGCGCAGCCCCAGCGGGCCCGCGATCTCCTGGACCATCACCAGACCCGCGGCCTCGGCGAGGTCGTCGTCGCCCGGGTCCTGGTCGGTGTCCAGCCCGTCCAGCTCCGCCAGCGGCTGGTTGAGACGGATGTGCGCGATCAGCGACTGGAGCGCCCGCAGCGTCGCGGAGGCCGTAGAGCCCCAGTTGGAGAAGTACGAGAACTGCCACCACCACAGCGCCTCGGCCGTGCGGTCCGCGTCGTAGTGGGCGAGACCGTGACCGAGGTCGGTGACCAGGTCGGCCAGGTCGTCGGAGATCCGGTGCGGTACGGGCGCCTTGCGGGGCTCGTACGGGTCGAAGACCTCGGAGTAGACGTCGATGGGCTCCAGCAGCGCGGCGAAACGCTCCCGCAGCCCGTCCGCGTCGGGCTCGGCGCCCAGGTCGGGCTCGTACGGCTCGTCCGGGAGAATGTCCTCGTACGCGCCGAGCCGACCTCCCGCGAGCAGCAGTTGCGACACCTGGAGGAGAAGGACCGGAACAGCCTCCTCCGGCTCTTGGACCTTGGACACCTCGGTGACCGCGACGATGAACGTCTTGATCTGGTCCGCGATCTGGACGGCGAAGTCGTCCGGGTCCTGCGTGACGGAGTTCAGCGTGGCGTCAGACATCGAGGGGACCTCCCGTGGGCACCTGCACGAACGGCGGCTGGCTGGAACCTCTGCAACGTACCCGCGTCAGACATCGAGAAGCCGTCTCCCTTCGAATGCGCGGCCCAGGGTCACTTCGTCCGCGTACTCCAGGTCGCCGCCCACCGGCAGACCACTGGCGAGACGGGTGACACGGAGCCCCATGGGCTTGATCATCCGCGCCAGGTACGTCGCGGTGGCCTCGCCCTCCAAGTTCGGGTCGGTCGCCAGGATCAGCTCCGTGATGGAACCGTCGGCGAGCCGCGCCAGCAACTCACGGATGCGCAGATCGTCGGGGCCGACACCCTCGATGGGGCTGATCGCGCCGCCGAGCACGTGGTAGCGGCCCCGGAACTCACGGGTCCGCTCGATCGCGACGACGTCCTTCGGCTCCTCGACCACGCAGATGACCGTCAGGTCACGGCGGGTGTCGCGACAGATGTTGCACTGCTCCTGCTGCGCGACATTGCCGCAGACCGAGCAGAAACGGACCTTGTCCTTGACCTCCAGGAGGGCATGGGCGAGGCGCCGCACATCGGTCGGCTCCGCCTGCAGAACGTGGAAGGCGATCCGTTGCGCGCTCTTGGGACCGACGCCCGGGAGCCTGCCCAGTTCGTCGATGAGGTCCTGAACAACGCCTTCGTACAACGGAACGCCTTTCCTTCAATTCCTGCTCGTACCGTAGTGGGTACGCGCGGGTACCAATAGAGGTGCCGGACGGCTCAGCGCGGGAGTCCGCCCGGCCCGACCGGGAACACGCCCGGCTGCCCGACCGTGGGCCGACTGGGCACGCTCAAGTACCGGGTCAGAACGGGAGCCCGGGCATGCCGCCCAGGCCCTGTGCCAGCGGGCCCAGCTTCTGCTGCTGGAGCGCGGTGGCGTTCTCGTTGGCCGCCTGGACCGCCGCGACGACGAGATCGGCCAGCGTCTCGGTGTCCTCGGGGTCCACCGCCTTGGGGTCGATCACGAGGGCACGCAGCTCACCGGAGCCGTTCACGGTGGCCTTCACCAGGCCACCACCCGCCTGACCCTCCACCTCGGTCCGCGCCAGCTCCTCCTGGGCCGCCGCGAGATCCTGCTGCATCTTCTGGGCCTGCTGGAGCAGCTGCTGCATATTGGGCTGACCACCACCGGGAATCATGGTCACTCCTGGGCTTTTCGAGGGCGGATGTCTGGCTAAAACGAGCCTACGTGCTCGCCGGGTGCCCCGCTCCACCCATCGGACGCAACTCTTTCGAGTGAGATTTGCGGCGCCAAGGAAACGCCCTATACCTGACCAGAGGCCGACAGCACGCTGTAATACCGCGTTTTCGCTCCCACGGCCCACCATTCGGCGGTAGGAAGGGCATGCGTACCGCCACACATCATCACACCCCGGTAACGCAGAGTCAGCACGGCCAATCACCGGCGCCGGCGCAGCGAGCCAGTCGGCGGAGTCGATGAAAGTCAGTGGAGTTACCCGAGACAGACCCTCCGTAGTTCCACGCAGAGTGCAGAGGAGTGCCCCGGTGAGCCAGCCGGAGATGCCGCCCGAGGGGCCGCCCCGCAAGGAATCCACTGCGGGGTCGTCCGGTGACAGCACCGGAATTACGCATTCCGCCCCGGAAGCGGGCCACCCGGAGGGACCGGGACGCGATCTCACCGCGCGCCCCTTTCCGCTCGGCGACTGGGGCGAGCCCGCCGAACGCCTGGACGAGCTGTACCGGTGGGTCGAGACGGGGGCGCTGGAGACGGCCGCCTGGTATCTGAAGGACCGCACGTGGAAGCGGCGCGGCGCACGCGGACTGCGCGTCGGCACCTCGGTCGGCGTCGTCGCGGGCGCGACGCTGCCGCTGCTCGACCTGACGGGCGCGCTGGAGGGCGCGGCAGGGTACGGCTACTTCTCGCTGCTGCTCGGCGCGGCCTGCATGGCCTGCGACCGGTACTTCGGCCTGACCTCCGGCTGGATAAGGGATCTGGCAACCGCGCAAGCCGTACAGCGCAGGCTCCAGGTACTCCAGTTCGAATGGGCCTCGGAGTCCGTACGCGAGGTACTGGGCCCGACCGAAGGCACCGCGAGCGAGGCCGCCGAGCGCTGCCTCGGGGTGCTGCGCCGGTTCTCCGAGGACATCACCGAACTCGTGCGGTCCGAAACGGCGGACTGGATGGTGGAGTTCCGCGCCGGGCCCGCCCCCATGGGGATGCAGTCTCTGGCGACGGGCGCCGGCATCGGCCGGGGCGAGCAGACCGGGCCGCCGGGCCGCTTCTCGATCCCCTCGGTGACCCGGCCGAACATGCCACGGCAACGACCGCCCGAGCCGCCCCGGTGAGGTCGGTGCCGTCGCCGTGGTCGGTGCCATCGCCGTCTTCGCCGCAGCCGTGGGCGCGGGTGTGGGTGTGGGCGTAGGCGCGGGTGTGGGCGTAGGCGTGGGCGTGGGCGTCAGCTGAAGACGATCATCGAGCCCTGCGCGAGGCTGCGGGTCGCCGCCGCGTGCAGGCCCAGCCAGACGTGCCGCTCCCGGGCGAACGGACTCTCGTCGTACGCGATCGGCTCGGCCGGCTCCTCCAGCTCGGTGGGCCGGGTGGGCGGGGTGGGCGGTGCCGGCGGGTTCGCGGGGTCGATGCCGAGGGACGGGGCGACGAACTCCAGTTCGCGCAGCAGGCCGTGCGAGGACCCGAGCGGACCGCCGCCCTCCAGCAGTGCGTCGTTGGAGAGCGGAACCGGGAAGTCCACCGGGACGTACGCCCCCGCGTGGTCGAAGTGCCAGACCAGGTGCGACTGCTGAGCACTCTGCTCGAACATCTCCAGGAGCTGCTCGTAGTCCCCGCCCAGAGCGTCGACGGGCGTGACCGCCAGCCCGCTGAGCTGGAGCAGATAGGCCCGGCGCAGAAAGTGCAGCGCCTCGTAGTCGAACCCCGCGACCGGGGCCACGTCCCCGGTGAGGCCCGGCATGTACGCGTACACGGGGACGGGCGGGAGACCTGCCTCCCCCAGCGCGCTGTCGAAGACGGCGATCTCTTCGGCGAAGGGGTTGTCGGGGCTGTGGCACAGCACATCGACGAGGGGGACGAGCCACAGGTCACAGGCCACGAAGTCTCGCTCTCACACGGGGTTGGGCGCTCGTCGGGACAGCGTAATGCGGCAGGTGGGCCACGCACAGGGTCTCTGCGGTCACGGGATCGGGACGAATCCGGACACCACGGGGGCGGGATGCCTCAGGTGCCGCAAGCGCCGCAGGGAGTCACATGTGTCCCGCCGCGTCCGGGGCCGGGCCGGGTTCTGGGCCGGGTTCTGGGCCTGGGCCGACACTTTGGGGCTGGGGGCCGGTCAGGCCGGGCCGGGCCGGATCGGGTCGGGTCGGGTCGGGTCGGGTCGGGTCGGGTCGGGTCGGGTCGGGTCGGGTCGGGTCGGATCAGGGCTGGGGCCGGTATGCCTCAGCGACCGTCCGTCGCGCTCAGCTCGGCGATCAGGAGCCGGTCCGCCCATTCCCGTTCCCGGGCGTAGTACGCGCGCAGGATCGCCAGCACAGCCGCCCGGTCCCCGGCGGTGACGGCTTCGGCGAGCGCCTCGTGGTCGAGCCAGAGCAGGCGGTCCCGTTCCGCACTCGACCGCAGCCGGTGCACCAGGAAGACCCAGCCCTGGACGCGGAGAGTCGCGAGGAAGTCGCTGATGTTCGGGTTGCCGACGAACGCGCTCAGTTCCCGCCAGAAGCGCAAGTCGTAACCGATCAGCACATCGAGGTCTCCGCCCCTCGCGGCACGTGCGGCCTCGGAGGCGCGGCGCCGGACGGAGGTCATCGCGTCGCCCCGGACCGTGATCGGATGGCAGCCGCTGAAGACGCCCTCCACGATGACGGAACGAGCCTGCACGATGGCGCGGTAGTCCTCGGCGGTGAACGCGCGTACCTGAAATCCGCGGTGTTCGTCGGAGACGAGGAGGCCCTGCGAGGCGAGGTCGAAGAGCGCCTCACGGACGGGCGTCGCGGAGACCCCGTACTGCTCGGCGATCTGCTTGACGGTGAACTCCTTGCCCGACGGCAGACGCCCCGCGAGCACTTCGTCACGCAGCGCACCGGAGATCTGGCGGCGCAGCGTGTTGCGGGTCACACCTCCGCTCGGGCTCATCCCGTTCCCTCCCCATTTTTCTGTTCGAGACACCTTAAGGCAGGCCCACCCTGCCCGGATCCGGGCAGGGTGGGCGGAGCGGGCGATACGGGGACAGGTTCGGGAGCGCGTCGCTTCTGGCAGGAAATTCTCCCGCACATGAAACCAATATCGGGCATTTCTCCCGTAGATGACTCGTTCGGCGTCAATGTCGGTTCGGGCAGTGTTGCCGGCGGAGCCCTGAGCCGGGCTACCCCGGGCTCGTTCGTCCTTCAGACCGTGTAGCCGTCCGCGACCGTCAGCGCTTCGTCCAGTGCCGCGAGGCCCTCCAGCGCTTCGGCGTCGCTGACGTTGCAGGGCGGTACGACGTGGGTGCGGTTCATGTTGATGAAGGGCCACAGCCCTCGCGCTTTCGCCGCCGTCCCGAATGCGGCCATCGGCGCTGCGGCCTCCCCCGTCGCGTTGTACGGGACGAGCGGCTCGCGCGTCTCCCGGTTCCGTACCAGCTCCAGCGCCCAGAACGCGCCGACACCCCGCACCTCGCCGACCGAGGGGTGACGCTCGGCCAGCTCGCGCAGCCCCGGCCCGAGCACCTTCTCGCCGAGGCGCGCGGCTCCCTCCACCACCTTCTCCTCCTCCATCACCCGAATCGTGGCGACAGCTGCGGCACAGGCCAGCGGATGGCCGGAGTAGGTGAGCCCGCCGGGGTAGGGGCGGGTTTCGAAGGTTGCCGCGATCTCAGCGTTGATCGCCACCCCGCCGAGTGGCACGTAACCGGAGTTGACGCCCTTGGCGAAGGTCATCAGATCGGGCACCACCCCGTAGTGGTCGGCCGCGAACCACTCCCCGGTACGCCCGAAGCCGGCCATCACCTCGTCCAGCACGAACACGATGCCGTACCGGTCGCAGATCTCGCGCACGCCCGGAAGGTAACCGGGCGGCGGGGTCATGATGCCCGCCGTGCCGGGGATGGTCTCCAGCACGATCGCCGCGATCGTGCCGGGCCCCTCGAAGGCGATGGTGTCCTCCAGGTGCTGGAGGGCGCGGGCGCACTCCTCCGCCTCGGTCGTCGCGTGGAACGACGAGCGGTAGAGGAACGGCGCCCAGAACCGCACCACCCCCGCCGAACCGTTGTCGGACGCCCAACGGCGCGGGTCGCCGGTGAGGTTGATCGCGGCCGAGGTGGCCCCGTGGTACGAGCGGTACGCGGAAAGCACCTTCGTGCGGCCCGTGTGCACCCGCGCCATCCGCACGGCGTTCTCGACCGCCTCGGCTCCACCGTTGGTGAAGAAGATCTTGTCCAGGTCGCCCGGGGTGCGCCCCGCGATCAGCCGCGCTGCCTCGGACCGGGCTTCGATCGCGAACGCGGGTGCGAAGGTGGCGAGTTTGGCCGCCTGCTCCTGGATCGCGGCCACCACGACCGGGTGCTGATGGCCGATGTTGGTGAAGACGAGCCCACTCGTGAAGTCGAGGAAGCGGTTCCCGTCGTAGTCCCAGAAGTAGGAGCCCTCCGCCCCCGCCACGGCGAGCGGATCGAGCAGGCCCTGAGCGGACCAGGAGTGGAAGACGTGCGCCCGGTCGGCGGCCTTCACCGCCGCACCGGCAGCCTGGTCGACGAACGGGACTCGGGGGCCACGAAGGGCTTCAGCGGTCATGCCGGAGAGCGTAGGGGCTGCGAGGTGCGCCACTCCATGACCACGTGGCTCGAAGTTGGTGGCACGGGTCGACGGACTGCGGGGGCCACACGCCGGGGCGCGCGGTGAGGAGTGCACGGGTGCGCGTGGCGCCCTGGCCCGAGCCCCGCAGCCTCGGGGAGCGATGCACCGGCGTGCGCGAGAGCCGCTACGGCCCGGGCACGCACGGGGAGCTCCCCGCGTCAGCGAAAGGAGGGGAAGGGTGCGTGGGACCATCCCCGCACACGCGGGGAGCACAAGACCTGCGTCGAGGTCCCGTGCCCGACCGAGGGACCATCCCCGCACGCGCGGGGAGCACCCGCTCCTGTTCGCCTTCACCACGTTGATGGTGGGACCGTCCCCGCACACGCGGGGAGCACGAGTTCGTGGACGAGAACGGGTTCAGCGCCACGGGACCATCCCCGCACGCGCGGGTAGCACTCTTCCTGACCTGCGGGTTTATCCGACGTCTGACGGCTTCCAGTCCAACTTCGCCGACTCAGACTTAGCGGACATTCACCCCTGCCCAATCAACATCGCGCGCATCCCGGCCAGTTCACCACATCCTGTACGGCCGAGCCCGCCAAACCTCCACCCCGCCCCGCCCGACCGCAGCCACCAGTGGCGCCTGTCGGCCCCGGAGCCGGCGCCGGCAGGAACCGGGCGACCGCCCTACGACGTCCCTCAGATCGGCTGCCGACGCAGCCCGCATCCGTCGTACCGGCGCTCGGCCTGCCGTCGTGCCGGTACCCGCCCGGGAGGCCGTCACCTCGTGCAAGCCCTCGCATGGACGCTGGTAGGTCTCGCCTACGCCGTCCTCCCTCTGCTGGTGTGGTGGCGCATGGCGCGAACCCCTCTCGTGGGGACAGCCGTTGCCGTGGCACTGGCAGCCGTCGGCGGTCTGCTCGTGGCCGTCCAGCACCTGTGGTTGACGGTGGTGCCGAGGCCCGACGCCCACCTCGTCTTCGCAGTCGTCGCACCGCTGATCGTCGCGGCCGGGGTCGTCTGGGAGCGTTCGGAGGAGGGACCGGCGCCCGATCAGGACTCCTGGACGATCCGCCGCAACGGGGCGATCGGCGTGCTCGGCACACAGTTCGCGCTCACCCTGGTCGCCTCCTTGCTGTACGCCCTCGTCCTGACAGGGGCATCGACTCCCTCCGCCTCCGCCATACCGGTCCTGCCCGCAGGGCTGACCGTGGAGTCACAGAGCGAGGGCTGCGGTTCCAGCAATTGCTACCGCCTACTGACGATCGGCAGCGAGAGCGGTCTCTCGTACCAGGAGATCGTCCGCCGTCTCGGCATCACCCACGAGAAATGCCGCCCCAACGGCTGGCTGCTCGACCGGCGGGACCTGTGCATCGGCCTGAACCCGAACCGTGCCAACCAGGTCGAGATGTACGTGACGCTCAGCGACTTGATCGACTGACAGTGCAGCTGGGCCCGGATTCGTGGGAGTTCCGATACCCGCAGCGGCATCGGAATCGGGATCCGAATCGGAATCGGAATCGGCACCAACCCTGGGGGCAGCGAGGGTTGCGCGGGTGTGCGCGTCACCCGTTCGTGCGATGTGGGGCTGGGCTACCTCAACCTTTCCGACCGGTCGGTGCTCTGTAAAGGGGTGACGGACCAAGCAGGTCGGCTCCCCTCCTCAAGGGCAGCCGGCGCGAAGGAAAGGCACCACGATGAAGAGTTCGCGCGCACCGGCGTCCAACTCGTCGGCGCTCAGCCGGGCCATCGCCCTCACCCTCCTCGGTTTGCTCGCCGCGCCGAAGTCGTACGGCGGAATCGTCAGGACTTCCACCGGTGGCCAACCGCACACCGGGTCCGGAAAAAGTCCGGGCGGGATCGCACGGAATCATCTCGCCCCGAGTCTGCGAGAAGACCCGGAAGCCGACTTCGCGGCCATCGAGCCTCACCTTGCCCACACCCCTTCGAGCATATTCCGTGGAACCTGGGCAAGTCCCGAGGAAGAGGCAGGGCCGGATGACACGCAATGGGGTCATCCCGGGCGGCCGGTTGGAGGCTGCGGCCCCCGTCGCCGTCGCGCCCCACCCGCCCAGTTCAGGGGTGCCCGAAACGCGTGCGCTCGCCCATAAACCGATCTCGAAACTGTCGACTCCCCTACCCACGCACGCATTTCGTCGTCGATTCACGATTGGCCGCGAGCACCCACCATTCAGAACCGACGACGGAGAGGAAAGAAACGCCCGAGAACCCAATGCCGAGAACCCAATGCGACCGACGATCACACCGATCTCGCGGTCGACAGCGTTCAGCACGGCCCGCACTCGTCACAGTAGATCCGCAGGGGAGCCGTGCAGGCACACGGAAAACAGGCCGGACCGGGCAGAGAGGTTCTGCCCGATCCGACCCGTTGGGTTCCCGTGGCCGCGTGCGGCGGTCTCGCTTCCGCGACTTCCCCTCGGGAACGATCCCCTGGAGGGAAGGAAGTCACTCGGCGCCGGGGCCCGTCCGCGTTCTGACGCACGGTGGCGTCAGATACGACGGTGACGCCCGTAGTGCTCACCCGTGGTCTCGAAGAACTCGGGGTTTCCCAGGTGGGAGTCCTTGTCGAACTCCGGAGCGCTCTTGATCTGCTCCTTGTCGAGGTCCACATAGACCCGCTTCTCCTCCAGATCGACCCGGCGCACCGTGCCCGCCGGAAGCAGGACGTGCCTGCCGAAGATCCAGACCCCGGTGTCGACCACCAGGTAGGAGGAGCCGACCTCGTCGGAGTGCTTGTCGACCTTACCGATGCTGCCGTCGGTCGCTTCGACCTTGTAGCCGATCAGATCGGCGCCCGCAGTGTGGCCGGCCGTGGGCTGGTAGCCCCAGATGTTCTCGCTCATATCCAGGCTTCCTCTCTCGTTGCCGGAAGGTGGTGACTTGCTCAGCGGCACGGGATCTTCCGCCAGTGAGCGGCTCCCGTCCTGAACTTCGCTTGCCCGCCCTCGCCGCGCTCATGCGCCACGATTCCTCTTTCTCTTTCAGCAGCTCCATCTGATGAAACCCCACATGGAGTTCGGTCCCATGAATTCCATGTCCGTTCGCCGCGCAAGGCGCGCGGAAGCGCCGAAGAGGGCCCACCCATCGGGAGCGGACCCTCTTCGTTCAGAGAAAACTTCGTTCCAGTGGTTCTTACGAACTACCACCGGTACCAGCGATGGCTGCCACCCTTCGGACGGGCCACGAAGCCGATCAGCCAGAGAACAAGGACGATCGCCGCGACAATCCACAGCGCCTTGAGCGCGAATCCCGCACCGAAAAGAATGACGGCCAGAAGAAGAACGAGAAGCAGGGGAACCATGATTATCAACCTCCAGAGCTTCTGTTGCCCCTACGGTCGTGCCCCACACGCGCGAACTCACCTGTTTCTCGATGAATTTACGGGGCATCCGACGATGCCATTCCGGCAACCGGCCCTCCCCGGCGGGCGCCCCCACGTCCACCGACGCAGCGTTCCGCAACTCACCCGCCCCCGCCTCAGCCCCGCCCCTCCCCATGTCCCCGACCCCGGCCCCAGCGCCCATTGCTGGACCTGTCCCGCGCCCGCTGCCACTCTGTGGACATGGAAACGCGGAGACGCAGTCAGCAGGACCGGGACGAGATCACCGTGGAGATCGGCTACGCGCTGCTCAGCGCGTGCTTCCTCGGAGCCGTCATGCTCGCCGCGATCGCCGGTCCCGCGGTCGTCTGGGACCTCTCACCCACCACCGACAGGGTCCTGCTCATCACAGGGGCGTCGGTCGGAGGGGTACTCGCGGTGTTCCGCGTCGTGCACGTGCTGTGGCGGTTCGGAGAACACCGGCGCTGAACAGCCGGCCCTGTCACCTCTCCGCCACCGCCGGCAGCCCCAGAGGCCGGCGGGGTCCCGCCGCCAAGCCACCCCGTGTGCGGGCTCAGAGCGCGGAGGAGTCGTCGTCCCCGGTCTCCTCCTCGCCCCGGGCGCCGGCCTCCAGTACCTCGGCCTCACCGACTGCGGCAAGCAGCCAGATCGGGAACTCGGGGTCGGCCTGGCCCACCGTGAGGCCGAGCCAGCGGGTGGTGCCGGGGATGCGCCAGACCTGCATGCTGCCGGCCAGGTTGCAGAGCTGCCCCAGGGGTTCGGGAGCCGCGGAAGCCATCTCCGTCTCGTCGTCACCCGCCAGCCAGGGCCACAGGTCGATCGTCTCGGGCTCGCCCCATCGCTCGGTGAGCGCTGTCGCCACGGCGCTGAACTCTGCCTCGATCTCCTCCTCGGCCGGTTCCGCCGTCTCCTCGTGCGGCCCGTCCCAGAAGTCCTCGCTCGCCCGCAGAATGAGCAGATGGTGTCCGGGGCCACTGCTCCGTACCCCGCTGTCCTCCGCCTCGTCGCCCTGCGGGAACGGCAGGCCGAGCACGTGGTCGACGAGGGCGACCCGCTCGGTGGTCGTGGTGGGAGTGGGCAGACTGCCGTTGTCGGATGTCTCGGGTGTCATGCACACGGATCTTGCCAACGTTGCCTCCGGCACGCCGAAGCGGGGGGTGCGGCACGGCCGGTGGCCGGTCGCACCCCCCGCCCGGTCATGCGAAGGAGGGGGTGGAAACGGTGGAGCGCAAGCGGATCGGGGAGGGTCCCCGGAGCGGGGAGGGAATCAGCAGCTCAGGTTCGAGCCGGGAGTGACGCCCAGGATCGAGGTGAACGACTGGTACGAGTTGACGCGGCTCTGGACCTGAGCGGGGTTGCCGCCGTTGCACTCGATGGAACCGTTGATCGAGCGGATGGTCTCGCCGAAGCCCGCACCGTTGACCATGGCGTTGTGCGGGGTCATCGTGCCCGGGCCGCTCTGGGTGTTCCAGTACCAGAGGGCGGTCTTCCAGGCCACGGCCGCGTCCGTCTGGACCAGGTTCGGGTTGGCCAGCAGGTTGATGCCGAGGGCGTCACCGGCGGCCTTGTAGTTGAAGTTCCAGCTCAGCTGGATCGGGCCGCGACCGTAGTACGCGGACTGGCCCGCCGGGCAGCCGTAGGACTGCGAGGTGTCGCAGTAGTGCGGGTAGTTGGCCGTGTTCTGCTCGACCACGTACACCAGCCCGCCCGTCTCGTGGCTGACGTTGGCGAGGAAGGCTGCCGCCTCCTGGCGCTTGACCGTGTCGCTGCCCGTGTTGGCGAAGCCCGGGTATGCGCTCAGGGCGGCAGTCAGTCCGGAGTACGTGTAGAAGGAGTTCCGGCTCGGGAACATCTGGTTGAACTGCGACTCGCTGACGACGAAGCCGGAGGTGCTCGGGGGGTTGGTGGTGCCACCGCCGGCGCCGCAGGTGCCTGCGTCGGACCAGACGTCGGTGTTGCCGGGGATCTCGTTCTGGGTCCACCACTTGGCGGTCCAGTTGTGCCCGTTGCGGGAGGCGGAGTCGCCGCCCCAGTAAACGGACGAGGAGTTCCAGGCGGGGGCGCAGGTCGCCGCGGAGGCGGAACCGGCGGGAAGAATGACGACCGTTGCCGCTACGGCCGCTGCCGCGGCGAGAAGACCCATGACGCGTCGGAACACGTGATCACTCCTTCGGTGCGACGCTGCGTCCGGACTTCTGACCGGTCCGGGGGCACGTCGTCTGGTGGGGGTGCGGACACTCAAGCGAGAATGGTCTGGACCTGTCAAGGTCTGGACCAAGCTTCATTCGTCGTCCATCGGAGCTCCCCGCGCGGATTTCCCGGGCCGACGAGGCCCTTCGAACCACTCTCAACAGGGCTTATTGACACAGCTGTTGGGCCACAAGCGACATCGGGCGGCCCGGCCCGTCGTCAAAAGAATCGGTCGGGCCCACCCCGCTCCACCACCCCTGCACCGCACATCAGTGCGGAATGTCGATCGGCACCGCAACCCTGGCGCACGGCAGGATCTCCGTGCGGGCGACACCCTCCCGGCGCATTCCGCTTCGGCGGTCGGGGCGCGGGACCGCGCGACCCGGGCGACCAGTGTGCGAGTATCCCGGACGTGGACCCGCTGACTCCTCAAGATCCTCCTCGCGTGGGCCCGTTCCGGCTGCTCGGCCGCCTGGGCACCGGAGGGATGGGACGTGTCTACCTCGCCCGCTCGGAGGGCGGACGGACCGTGGCGGTGAAGGTCGTGCACGCCCAGTTCGCGGTGGTGGACGAGTTCCGCATCCGGTTCGCCCGGGAGGTCGCCGCGCTGGAGCGCGTCGGCGGAGCCGGTACCGCTCCGGTGATCGCGTCGGACACGGAAGCCGCGCTGCCGTGGGTCGCCATCGCTTACGTACCCGGCCCCTCGCTCCGTACCGTCGTGGGCGACCCGCGCACCCGACGGGACAAGCACACGCGGGACGGATACCCGCAGGACGAGCACGCGCAGGACGGATACCCACAGGACGAGCACGCGCAAGGCGGAGATCCGCTGGACGAGCCGCGGCCGGCCGGGCACACGCGGGGGGTTCCCGCGCGGGGCGACGGGCGACGGCGGGGAGCCGGCGAGCGCGGCGGACGCGAAGGCGTCCCGGACGTACGACCGTTGCCCGTCGAGTCCGTACGGTTCCTGGCCGCCGGGCTCGGTCAGGCGCTGACCCACGTCCATGCGGCAGGACTCGTCCACCGCGACCTGAAGCCGTCGAACATCCTGCTCACCGTGGACGGCCCGCGCATCATCGACTTCGGTGTCGCCCGTGCCGTGGAGACGGTCACGGACGGCGGTCTGACCAGCACCGGCGCGGTGATCGGCTCCCCGGGCTTCATGTCGCCCGAGCAGGTACGGGGCGAGAAGGTCACCGCCGCCTCGGACATCTTCTGCGTGGGCGCGGTCCTGGCGTACGCGGCGACCGGGGTACAGCCCTTCGGCGCATCCGACAGCGGGGTGCACGCCATCATGTTCCGGATCGCGAACAACGAGCCGGACCTGACCGCGCTACCCGCCGAACTGGACCCGCTGGTGCGGTCGTGTCTGGACCGGGACCCGGACCGCCGCCCCACCGCCGAAGCACTGGCCCGGTCGGCTCCGCCCCGGCGGGGCGGACAGCCCCAGGCATGGCTGCCGCCCGAACTCCTGGCCATGCTCGGTTCCCAGGCGGCCCAGCTGCTGGACGCGGACACGCCCGCCCCGGAAGGTGCCGCGCCGGCAGGCACCGTGGCCCACGGCCGCACGCACGGAACGACGCCTCCGGCGCCTTCCGCCCACCCTGCGCCCACCCCGCCCGACGGCCCGGCCACACCCTCGGCAGCGTCCCCCTCCACACCCCCGGCAGCGCCCGCCGCCACCACCCGCACCCCCTCCCAAGTCCCCACCCGCAACCCGGCAGGTGGCCACCCCCGCCGACGTACCGTGCTGGTCGCCGCCTACGCGGTGACCGGTCTCCTCGGCGCGGGCCTGGCCCTCCAGCACTACACCCCCGGGGGGCTCGGCACCCTCGGCGGATTCGGCGGCTCCGGAGGCTCCACCGATCCCGCGAAGGACACCAGCGACGGCAACGGCTACGGCTACGGCGCCGAAGGCACCGGCACCGGCACCGGCACCGGCCCACGCCACCGGGGGAACACAGGTCCCGGCGACATCCCGGAGGTTTTCCTCGGCGCCTGGGAAGGCGTACTCAAGGGCGCCGCGGACGCCCCGTACGAAACCGGCCGGATCGAGATCGAGCAGGGTGCCAGGGGCCACAGGACCGCCACGTACCTCCAGGTCTTCGGCGAGCGTCTCTGCATGGGCCGCTCCGTTCTCGTCGACGCCGACGAGACCCACATCGTCTTCGGCGAGAGCGACGTGACCACCGGCATCCCCGCGGGCCGGTGCACCCCGGCCGGTCGTCAGACGCTGACCCTGCGCTCCCCCGACATCGTGGAATGGACGTCCGGGGCGGTCCACTCCACGTTCCGTCGCGCCGCGAGCGGCCCCCGCGCCGTCCCGGCCACCTTCCTCGGGTACTGGAAGCGCGCCCCCATGCCCGAACCCGGCCCCCGGCGAAGGCATCTCTACCAGTACGACCTCACAGTCACCCAGGGACCGGTGGGCGCCCCGCTCATCCGGTACGTGTCGAGAACCCCGAAGCTGGACTTCGACACCGGGCTACCGGCCCCCGATCCCGTCGACTGCGCGAGCACCGCGGTCGTCGGAGGCGTGGGCGAGTTGCTGATCGCCGGACCGGACACGGTCGCGGCGGTGGACCGCTCCGACCCGGACTGCTTCTCCAGCGGCTCGCAGTACCTGCGGATCGACATCTTCGAGGGACGCGAACGGCTTCTGGTCCACGGCATGGGAACGGACGACGAAGCCGGCGAGTACTACAGATCCTCCTGAGAGCCACCGCCCCGAACAGGCGCACCGGCCAACCGAGTTGAACTGAACGGCCCATTCCCGGGTGCGAGCTGAACAGGAGACGAACACCGCCCGACGACACACCTTCCGCCGCTCCGTCCCCGCCTTCCCGCTCGTACCGTGGGCCGCCCAAGGGCGCGCCGTGCACGCCCGGTTCGGTACGCACGAAGGAGTGCGAGGCAGCGGTGGAATGGTTGAGCGCCGAGAACGTCGTGGCCGTCGCGACCGCCGCGGTCGGCGTGCTGGTCTCCGTGGGGGTGCTCTGGTACGAGCGCCGCATCCCGGCCCAGCGGCGCATCGGGTACCGCGTCCAGATGGACACCCCGATCGGCAGCGGCGTCAACGTCCGGCTGGGGCTGTTCGACGAGACCCCCGACATGTCGGACGCCACCCTGGTCCTGCTGCGCATCGAGAACGACGGCTCGCAGTCGATCTCCCGCGACGACTACACCGGCATCGAACGACACGGTCTGACCGTCGAGTTCACCGACCGTACGGTGCGCGGGATAGCCGTCACCCAGCCCGTCGAGTCCGGCCATCTGATGGAGCACTTCACCCCTGCCGCCGGGATGCGGCAGGAAGGCGGTCTGATCCGGCTGCCCCGGGTGCCCCTCAACCGCCACCAGCACTTCAAGCTCCTCGTACTGCTCACCGGCGGTGAGGTGGGCAGCCCGATCAGGATCGTCGGCGGCATCCGGGACGGGGACGTACGGGTCAACAGCGCGGCCCGCCCCGACGAGAAGCCGCCGGTGTTCAGCCGGGCGGCCCGGTTCATCACTGTGGCTCTGACCATCGGAGTCGTCACGCTCTCCTCGATCATCCTGGCGCTCGACCGCACCCCGCCCCCCGTCGAATGCGCCAAGGGCTCCCTACGGGTGGCGGGTTCCACCGCCTTCCAGCCGGCCGTGACCGAGTTGGCGAAGCTCTACACGCAGGCGTGCGAGGGCTCCTCGATCGATGTGGACATGCACGGCAGCGACGCCGGGGTCCGGCTCCTCGCCGAACGCGGCGCCTCCCCCGCCACGGTCGTCTTCTCCGACGACCCGAAGCCGGACAACTACCCGCAGTTGAGCGAGAACAGCAGGGTCGCCGTGGTGCTCTTCTCCCTCGTCGTCAACGACAAGGTGCGGCTGAAGAACCTGTCGCTCGACGACGTGCGGCGGATCTACCGGGGCGAGATCCGGAACTGGAACCACTTCCCCGGCAACCCCGACCTGGAGATCCGGCTCGTCAGCCGGGACGCGAACTCGGGCACCCGGGTAGCTCTCCAGCGCCGGGTGCTGGGCGGCAACGAGCCCATCCCCACGTCCTCCCGAGACTGCCGCACCTCCGACGACCCGAAGGCGCTGGTCACCCGGTGCGAACTGGGCAGCACCGACGAGGTGCTGCGCGCGGTCGGGTCCGTCGACGGGGCGATCGGCTACAGCGAACTGCGCACGGGGGTGGCCGCGCCGAAGGGGCTGCACCGCATCACCATCGACGGCAAGGAAGCGACCCCCGGGAAGATCACCACGAACGGTTACCCGTACTGGGTGGTCGAGTACGCGTACACCTACCGGGAACCGGCCGCCGACTCGCTCGCGGCCCGCTTCCTCGACTACGTGAACAGCCACGACCAGCAGGCCCTGCGCAAGCACGGCCACCTGCCCTGCTCGGCCCCGCAGGCGTACCCGCTCTGCGGCGACGGCCCCTGACGGCCACCGCCGGGACCGGAAACCGGAACGGGCCGGAAACCCGAACGGCCCGGACCGGAAGCCAGAACGGGCCGGAAACACGAACGGCCCGAAACCCGACCGGCCCGAAAGCCGGAACGGCCCGGAAGCCGGAACGGCCCGAGAACACGAACGGCCGTGGGCCGGGACACGGAAGGTGTCCCGGCCCACGGCCGTCGTCGTACGGTGCTCCCGAGGGAACCCCTACAGGAACGAGTTGATCTCGATCGTCTCGGTGCGGCCGGGGCCGACGCCGATCGCGGAGATCGGTGCGCCCGACATCTCCTCCAGCGCCTTCACGTAGGCCTGCGCGTTCTTCGGCAGGTCGGAGAAGGTCTTCGCCTTGGTGATGTCCTCGGACCAGCCCGGCAGGTTCTCGTAGATCGGCTTCGCGTGGTGGAAGTCGGTCTGGTTGTAGGGCAGCTCCTCGACGCGCTTGCCGTCAATCTCGTACGCCACGCAGACCGGGATCTGCTCCCAGCCGGTGAGCACGTCGAGCTTGGTGAGGAAGAAGTCCGTCAGGCCGTTGACCCGGGTCGCGTACCGCGCGATCGGGGCGTCGAACCAGCCACAACGACGGTCACGGCCGGTGGTGACACCACGCTCGCCACCGATGCGACGCAGCGCCTCGCCGTCCGCGTCCAGCAGCTCCGTCGGGAACGGGCCGGAGCCGACGCGCGTGGTGTACGCCTTCAGGATGCCGATGACCCGGCTGATCTTCGTCGGACCCACACCGGCACCGGTGCAGGCGCCGCCCGCAGTCGGGTTCGACGAAGTGACGAAGGGGTACGTGCCGTGGTCGACGTCGAGCAGAGTGCCCTGGCCGCCCTCGAACAGGACGACCTTGCCGTCGTCGATGGCGTTGTTGAGGATCAGCGTCGTGTCGGCGACGTACGGCTTGATCTGCTCCGCGTACTGGAGCATCTCCTCGACGATGCCCTCGGCCTCGATCGCGCGGCGGTTGAAGACCTTGGCCAGAAGCTGGTTCTTCTGCTCCAGGGCCGCCTCGACCTTCTGGACGAGGATCGACTCGTCGTAGAGGTCCTGGACGCGAATACCGACACGGTTGATCTTGTCGGCATACGTCGGGCCGATTCCGCGGCCGGTCGTGCCGATCTTCCGCTTGCCGAGGAAGCGTTCGGAGACCTTGTCGAGCGTGACGTTGTACGGAGTGATCAAATGAGCGTTGCCGCTGATCAGAAGCTTGGACGTGTCGACGCCACGGTCGTTCAGTCCACTCAGCTCGGAGAGCAGCACGGCCGGGTCGACCACGACACCGTTACCGATCACCGGGGTACAACCCGGTGACAGGATTCCGGAGGGGAGGAGATGCAGTGCGTACTTCTGGTCGCCTACGACAACCGTGTGACCGGCGTTGTTGCCGCCCTGGTATCGCACCACATAGTCGACGGATCCACCGAGGAGATCGGTGGCCTTCCCCTTGCCCTCGTCACCCCACTGAGCACCGAGCAGCACAAGTGCGGGCACAGGCGTACACCCCTTCCGGGCGGGGCATGTCCAAGGTCAGGGGCGTACGTAAAGGTCGTACTTGCCATACGACGATGTACGACAAAGCCTGAGCCGTCGAACCGGGTGCCCCGGAATAGACGAAGCCCCTGGCGCAATAGCGCAAGGGGCTCTTGCACCAAGATGCTACCCGAGGAAGGACCGAGGTGTCGGCTGCAGAGCCCCCCGGCGACGACGGCCACCAGCTGCTGGTGGTCATCGACCCGGTTGCCCGCCGGACCGACGGCGAGTCCGTCCGCATCGCGAAGGACGTTCTGAACGCCGGAGCGCACGCCAAGATCTCCCTTCCGGACACCCCGGAGGAGTTCGCCCGCGCCCTGTCCCGGCGGGGCAACAGGCGGCCGGTGGTCATCGGCGACGACCATGCCCTGCTCCGCGCGGTGGCCCAATTGCACCGGGACCGGGAGCTGGCCGACAGCGCCCTGGCGCTCGTCCCCGTCGGCGCCCCGCCCGCCCTGCGGCTCGCCCACTCCCTCGGTGTGCCGCGCGGCGCGGTGGCGGCGGCGCGCACGGCGCTGGACGGAGCGGTGCACCGTCTCGACCTGCTCGTCGACGACAGCGACGGCGTGGTCCTGGGGGGCGTGGACGTCCCGGCGCCTCCTCCCGCGCCAGGTCAGGGCACGGACGGCACGGCGTCTCCGGCCCACTCGGGTGTCACGGCCGTCTGGGACAGCTGCGTCTCGTTGGTCCGCACCCTGGTCCGTCCCCTCCCCGCGCCGGCCACCACCGGGGCCACCGGCTACCGCCTGCGGGTGGAGGCCGACGGTCTCCTCCTCAACGATCTGGACCGGGCCGTGGAGGCGGTCACCGTGACCTCGTTGAACGGCGGCGGCCTGGCCGAGGTGGTCGTCCGCGCGTCGAGCGGCGAGACCGTGACGGCGGAGGCCAAGGCGGTGACGGTCTCCGGCCCCGATTTCCGCTACCGCGCCGACATACAGCTCCACGGCCCGGTCCGGCGGCGGACGTGGACGGTGTGGGCGAATGCCTGGGGGCTGATGGTTCCGGCGGCCGAGGCCGCGGCCTGACCCCGGGGCGGGTTCAGCGACCCCCGTCCGGAGCGCCGAAAACCCTGGAGGCCCCGGCAGCCCCGGTAGCCCCGGCAGCCCCGATGTCCTGATCGAACTCGGCCGGTCCGCCCTTCAGGTCCACCCGCAGCCCGTCCTCGGTGACCGTGACGGCGGTGGGGCGCAGGCCCAGCGCCTCCGCCGCGCGATCCGAGGCGGTCGCACCCGCACCGCCGCCCGTACCGCCCGCCGCACCACCTGTACCCCCGGTGCCGACGCCCGGACCGGCCGGAGTCAGACCGGCGAGGGCCGACTCGATGGTGTCGGTCACGGACTTCGGGGCGGCGACGCCGAACATCTTCGCGCCGGTCAGGGTGAAGCGGACGGTACCGTCGCGCAGCTCGGGCCGTATGTCGGCCTGCCCGAGGCCGCCCCCCGCCCAGCATGATCCGCAGCGTCCCGTCGGCCGGACGAGGTTCGACACCGCCGACCATCGCTCCGAACGCGCCGCCGGCCGCCGCGACCCGGGCGCGCAGGGCGTCGGCCGGTATCTCGGCGCGGGCGCTGCTGCCGGACACCGAGGCCCGGCCGCCTCCGTCGGGGGCGGTGAGGTCCCTGAGCACCGCGTCGACCACGACTCCGTCGAACCCGTCGAGCGTCGCGTCGTCCGCGTGCAAAGTGAGAGTGCCCAGTCTGCCGCGGGTGAGCGCCACGAGACCCCAGCCGTCGGTGTCGGCCGTCACCTCGGAGCCGAGCCGTTCGCCGGCCAGCTTCTCCACCCGCCCGTCCACCACGTGCCGGGCGACGGCCTCCGCACCCCCGGCCAGTGCCAGCACTCCGGCGAGGACGGTGCCACCCAGTACGGCGGTGCGTCGCCGCGCGGGCCATTCCTTCATGCGGTGCCTCCACGGCGGTCGTCCACGGTCCGGCACGCCACGTTCAGCGGTCGGCGGTCAGGCGGTCGGCGGTTCAACGGTCGGCGGTTCAGCGGTCGGCGGTTCAACGGTCGGCGGTTCAACGGTCGGCGGTTCAACGGTCGGCGGTTCAGCGGTCGGCGGTTCAGCGGTCGGCGGTCAGCGTCGCCTCCGGCCCGCCGACCTCCCGGCGGGACTCCAGGCCAGCCTCCCGGCGGGACTCCAGGCCGACCTCCCGGCGGGCTTCCTGGCGGGCCTTCCAGCGCTCCATCATCGTGACGATCTCGTCCTGGACGAACTCGAAGAACTCCGCCGTCTCCGCGAGCCGCGCGCCCGCCGGGGTGTCCTCGCCGAGGGACCGGGCCCCGTCGCGGAGGGTCTGCTCCCAGCGGGTCATGACCCGGTCCCGTCCGGCGAAGGTGGTGTACCAGATCTCGTGGTGAAGCCGGTAGCGGTCGCGGCGGGAGCCCGGTTCGCGTTCCCGGCCGACCATGCCGACCTGGGTGAGGTAGCCGATCGCGCCGGAGACGGCGGCCGGGCTGATCCGCAGCTCGGAGGCGAGTTCGGCCGAGGTCATGGTGGCGTCGTCGTCGGCGAGCAGTGCGGCGAAGACGCGCGAGGCCATGCGCTGCATGCCGGCCTCCGTCGTGTCGGCCGCGAACCGCTCGACGAACCGCGAGACGGCCGCCCCGTCCCGCGCGCCGACGCCCGGCCGCTCCCCGGAATCCGGTCCGGCGCCGCTGCCGCCCGTACCGCCCGCACTCTCGCCCATCGCCGTTCCGTCCTCCCGATCCGGCCCTCCGGCCGGCCCTTCAGGGAGTGTCAGGGGTGTCCGCCCACTTCCGAGGGGTGTTCCGCCCACTTCCGCACGCCCTGGCTCGCGGTGTCACGCGCTTCCCGACTTTATACGGTTCCTTAACTTCAGAACTTTGTGAAACCCACGTACTTTCAGAACCATGACGACGGCCATCTCCGTGTCCGCACTGCACAAGTCGTTCGGCCGGACCCCCGCACTGGACGGCCTCGAACTCTCCGTGGAACAAGGGGAGGTGCACGGCTTCCTCGGTCCCAACGGCGCCGGGAAGTCCACCGCCATCCGTGTTCTGCTCGGCCTGTTGCGCGCCGACTCCGGCACCGCGCGGCTGTTCGACCAAGACCCCTGGCAGGACGCGGTCGCCCTGCACCGCAGGCTCGCCTACGTCCCCGGCGACGTCACGCTCTGGCGGAACCTCACCGGCGGCGAGGTCATCGACCTCTACGGGCGGCTGCGCGGCGGACTCGACCGGACCCGGCGCGACGCGTTGGTCCGCCGCTTCGAGCTGGACCCGGCGAAGAAGGGGCGTACGTACTCCAAGGGCAACCGTCAGAAGGTCGCCCTGGTGGCCGCGTTCGCCTCCGACGCCGAACTGCTGATCCTGGACGAACCCACCAGCGGACTCGACCCGTTGATGGAGTCGGTGTTCCGGGACTGCGTCACCGAGGCGCGCGACCGGGGGTGCACGGTCCTGCTCTCCAGCCACCTCCTGAGCGAGGTCGAGACCCTGTGCGACCGGGTGAGCATCATCCGCCGGGGCCGCACCGTCGAGACGGGTTCGCTGACCGCGATGCGCCATCTGACGCGTACCGGAATCACCGCCGAACTCCGTGCCGTACCAGACCGGTTGGCGACACTCCCCGGAGTCCACGGGTACGAGGCGCGGGGCGCCCGGATCAGCTGCCAGGTGGACACCGACAAGCTCGACGCGGTACTCGCCGCGCTGGCGTCCGCCGGTGTACGCGCCCTGAGCTGCGCACCGCCGACCCTGGAGGAGCTGTTCCTGCGCCACTACGCGTCGGACGGCACGACGGCGGACGACACCCCTGCGGACGACACCGCCACGGGAAACGCCCCCCGGAGCCACGACGAGGACGGGACGGCGGCGCGATGACCTCGGCGACGACCACCGACGACTCGGGCGCGCTCCCCCACCCCGGCGACGCCGGCACCCGACGCCTCGCCCGCTCCGGCCCGTTCACCGGCACCGGCGTGCTGCTGCGTCTCGCACTCCGCCGTGACCGGGTACGGATCCCCGTGTGGCTGCTGGCGATCGGCGCCTCGTTCGCCTCCGTCGCCGGCTCCTTCGCCTCCCTCTACCCGACCGTCGCGGACCGCGTCGGGCTCGCGGCCTCGACAAACGCCAACGGAAGTCTCCGGGCGCTGTACGGCCCGGTCCTGGGCGACTCGACCGGGGCGCTCGTCGCCTGGCGGATGGGCGGTTTCGGGGCCGGGCTGGCCGCCGTGATGTCGCTGATCGTCGTCGTGCGCCACACCCGCGAGGAGGAGGAGACCGGACGCCAGGAGATGCTCTCCGCCGCGCCGTTGGGCAGCCGCGCCCCGCTGACCGCCGCACTCCTCGCCGCCGCCGTGGCCGATCTGGCGCTCGCCGCGCTCGTGGTGGTCCTCCTGACGTCCGCCGGGTGCGGCGGCTCCGGTGCCTACGCGCTGGGCCTCGCGGTCGCCGGTACGGGGCTGCTCTTCGCCGCCGTCGCCGCCGTCTCCGCGCAGTTCACCGGGACCGCGCGCGCCGCGAAGGGCGTGACCGCCGCCGCCCTCGGCGCCGCGTTCGTCCTCAAGGCCGCCGGTGACGCGGCGAGCACCGGCGGCTCCTCCGCCTTGACCCGGCTCTCCCCCTTCGGCTGGGTGGAGAACACCCGCGCGTACGCCGGCGAGCGCTGGTGGGTGCCGCTGCTCTTCGTGGCCGGCACCGCCGTGCTCCTCGCGCTCGCCTTCGCGCTGGCCGCCCGACGGGACCTGGGAAGCGGCCTGTTCGCGACCCGCCCGGGTCCCGCGACCGGCCGGATCACCACGCCGTACGGACTGGCGCTGCGGCTCCAGCGTGGCCCGCTGGCCGGATGGACGGTGTCCTTCGCGGTCGTCGGGCTCGTCTTCGGCCGGCTCGCGAACGGGGCCACCGACCTCGTCGGCGGCAACGAGAAGACGCGGGAGATCATCGCGCGGATGGGCGGTGCGGCCGGGCTGACCGACGCGTTCCTCGCCGCGATGGCCGGGATGCTCGGCATGGTCGCGGCGCTCTACGTGGTCTCCTCGGCGCTCCGGCCGCTCGCCGAGGAGACCGGCGGCCGGGCCGAACCGGTGCTCGTGGCGGGCGCCTCCCGGACCGCCTGGGCCGGTGGACACCTGTTGTTCGCGTTCGGCGGCGCGGTCGCCTTGATGGGTGCGGGCGGCCTGGGACTCGCCGCCGGTTACGGCCACCGCCTCCCGGCCGTCCTCGGCGCCGCCCTGGTCCAGCTCCCCGCGATCTGGCTGCTGGGCGGGGTGGCCGTGCTGCTGTACGGGGCGGCGCCCCGGATCTCCGTCGCCGGTTCCTGGGGCGCGGCCGGGCTCTGCCTGGCGCTCGGCTGGATCGGCCCGGCGGCCGGACTCCCGCAGGCGGTGCTCGACGTGTCGCCCTTCAGCCACCTGCCGAAGCTCCCCGGGGGCGAGGACCTGCGGGGATGGGCCCTGGCCGCCCTGACGGCGGTGGCGGTGGCCCTGGTGGCGGCGGGCCTCGCCGCACTGCGCCGCCGGGACCTGCGGGGGTGAGAGTTGCGAGGGTGAGAGCTGCGGGGGTGAGAGCTGCGGGGTGACCCCCCGCAGGTCCGACGGGCATCTCACACCTCCACGTGCAGGCCCTTCAGACCCCGGATCACATACCCCGGGTGCCACAGCGGCTCCTCGACCAGCCGCATTCCCGGCGCTTTCCGCAACAACTCGTCGAAGGAGGCGGCCAGTTCGATACGGGCCAGCGGGGCGCCGAGGCAGTAGTGGATGCCCGCGCCGAAGGTGACGTGCGGGTTGTCCGGGCGGGCCAGGTCCAGGGTGTCGGGGTCGGTGAAACGCTCCGGGTCGCGGTTGGCGGAGCCGAAGAGCAGCGCCACCTCGGAGCCGCGCGGGACCACCGTGCCGCCGATCTCGATGTCGTCCAGCACCCAGCGTTCGAACATCTGCAACGGGGTGTCGTAGCGCAGGAGTTCTTCCACAGCTGTGGACAACAGGCCGTGGTCGGCCCGGAGCGCGGCGAGCTGCCCGGGGTGGTGGAAGAGGGTGCGCCAGCCGTTCACGGTGGTGTTGACGGTCGCCTCGTGGCCCGCGTTGAGCAGCAGCACACAGGTGGAGATCATCTCCTGCTCGGTGAGCCGCTCGTCCTCGTCGTGGGCGGCGATGAGCCCGGAGATCAGGTCCTCGCCGGGCTTCTCCCGACGCACGGCGATCAGTTCGCGCAGATACGCGGAGAACTCGGTGGACGCCGTCACGGCCGCCCGCGCGGTCTCCTCCGACGGGTTCAGCTCGAACATCCCGCAGATCGCGGCGGACCAGGGGCGCAGCAGCGCCCGGTCGGACTCCGGGACGCCCAGCATCTCGGCGATCACGGCGACCGGCAGCGGTTCGGCGACCGCCGCGAGGAGGTCGCCGCCGCCCTCGGCCACGAACGCGTCGACCAGCTCTGCCGCGAGGCGCCGCACGGTCGGCGCGAGGCGCTCGACCGTGCGCGGTGTGAACGCCTTGGAGACGAGACGCCGGATGCGGGTGTGGTCGGGCGCCTCCAGATCGAGCAGCCCCTGCCCGTTGAGGGTGGTGAACGGCTCGTGCGCGGCGGGCGGCGGGGTGACGCCGAACTCCTCGTGGGTGAAGCGGTGCAGATACGTCCGGCCGAGCCGCCGGTCGCGGAGCAGAGCCGACACGTCGGCGTGGTGCGGGATCAGCCACTGCCGGGTCGGCTCGAACCAGTGGACCCGGCCGGCGGCGCGCAGCGCGGCGTAGGCGGGGTACGGGTCGGCGACGAACGCGGGTGACCAGGGGTCGAATGACACGTGCATGCCCCGACGCTACCGGCAGCCCGCCCCGGAGCGGCCGGCCCCCGAGGGCTGTCCCGCGATTCCTGGCGGGTGCGCGACGCAGGACTCGCGGGACAGCCCTTACCCCGGTGTGACCAGCCGTGCCTCGTACGCGAAGACCGCCGCCTGGGTGCGGTCGCGCAGCCCGAGCTTCACCAGGACCCGGCTGACGTGGGTCTTGACCGTGGATTCGGCGACCACCAGGTGCGCGGCGATCTCCGCGTTGGAGAGCCCCTGCGCGACCAGCACCAGCACCTCCGTCTCGCGTTCGGTGAGGTCCCCGATCCGGGCCAGGGCCGGGGGTCTCGGCGCCTGGGCCAGCTTGGAGAACTCGGTGATCAGCCGACGCGTCACGGTAGGCGCGAGGAGCGCCTCGCCGGATGCCACCACCCGTACGCCTTCGGCGAGTTGGCGCGCGGAGGCGTCCTTGAGCAGGAAGCCGGAGGCCCCGGCGCGCAGGGCCTGGTACACGTACTCGTCGAGGTCGAAGGTGGTCAGGACCAGCACCTTGGCATCCGCGTCGGCGGCGACGATCTCGCGGGTGGCCTCGATGCCGTTCATCTCCGGCATGCGGATGTCCATCAGCACGACGTCCGGGGCGAGTTCGGCGGTCCGCGCGATCGCCTGCCTCCCGTCGACGGCCTCGCCGACGACCTCGATCCCCGGCATGGCGTTGAGCAGCACCGAGAAGCCCTCGCGGACCAGCATCTGGTCGTCCACGATCAGGACCCGGACGTCGCTCACGCGGCGGCCTCCCGCGCATCGTCGGCGGGGGCTTCCGCGCTCTCGGCGGGCTCCGCCGCCCGGGGCACCGGGATGAAGGCGGCGACCTCGTAGCCGCCCTCCTCGGTCGCCCCTGCGGTCATCTCGCCCGCCAGCATGGCGATCCGCTCGCGCATCCCGGTGATGCCGTGGCCGGCGCCGGGCGAGACCTTGACCGGCCCGGTGGGCGGGCCGTTGACCACCCGTACCCCGAGCCCGCCGAGAACGTAGGCGATCTCGACGACGGCGGTGGCGCCGGGGGCGTGGCGCAGGGTGTTGCTCAGCGCCTCCTGGACGATCCGGTAGGCCGACAGCTCGACGCCCTGAGGCAGTTCGCGGACCGCCCCGGTGACGGTCTTCTCCGTCTCCAGGCCCGCCTCGCGGACGTTGTCGAGCAGCCGGTCGAGCCGGGCGAGCGTGGGCTGCGGAGCGTCCGGCGCCTCCTGGTCCTCGGCCCGTACGACACCGAGGACGCGGCGCAGTTCGGTGAGCGCGGCCACCGCGTTCTCGCGGATGGTGACGAACGCCTGCTCCAGCTCGGGCGGCGGGTTCTGCACCCGGTACGGCGCGGCCTCGGCCTGGATCGCCACGACGGACATGTGGTGGGCGACCACGTCGTGCAGTTCGCGGGCGATGGTGGTGCGCTCCTCCAGCAGCGTGCGCCGGTCGCGCTCGACGGCCGTGACGGTGCGCTGGACGGTCACCTCCCGTTCGGCCTCGCTCACCTCACGCCTGGCCTCGCGCCGGACCTGCACGACGGTGACCACGAGCAGGGCGAGCGCGGACACGACGAACATGGGTGCGGCGGTCGACGTGCCGTCGGAGTAGGCCGCGCTCTCCATGAGCACGCCCAGCAGCACGGTGAGGAACCATGCCCAGGCGGCGGTACGCGGCCGGGTGCGGGCAGCGACGACGACCAGCACGACGAGGTGCCCCCACAGGCTGCTCGCCGCCCACGGGCCGACGCCGCCACCCCCGGCCACCACCAACGTGCCCAGCACGGAGGTCCAGAACGCGGTCACCGGGCGGACCAGGGTCAGGGCCACGGATATCGCCGGCACCAGGGAGAGCACCAGTTCGTCCCCCGACTGGGCCATCCCGAGGAACACACAGATCAGCGCGGCCCCCAGCACCAGGGCGTGCGGGGTCCACACCAGCTTCTTCCGTACATTCGCCGGGAGTGCCCCCAGCAGCGGCCCGTCGCCGTCGAGCGGAGCGAGCGGGCGGTAGGCGAACACGTCGCTCAGGAGATCCTGCCGCAGGCCGCCCAGCGCACTCGCCGCCGCCTGGAACTCCGGTGTTCTGGTCTTCGTCTGGGCTCGGGTCTCGGTCACGTGCTCACGGTAGGGGGAGGCGCGGGCCGGGGTCGTCCCCACAGAAGCGGATACGGGTCCCTCCGCCTCAGGTACTACGAAGCCTCAGGTGCTACGAACCTCAGCGGCGGACACCGATCGAGACGCTCCGCTCGGTGCGGACGGTGAGGTCGTCGCGGCGCAGTACCCCGTGCGGGCCGTCCGCGTCGGTGAGCGCGTCCAGGGTGGCGAGGTCCTCGGCGTCGAGTACGTCCTCCAGCGCCGACCGGACCCGGGTGAGGGAGGCCAGGACGTAGCGACCGGTGGCGGCGGGCAGCGGGGCGGCCAGGTCGATGGCGAGGACCCGCTCGGCCACCACGTCGAGCCCCGCCTCGCGCAGGCGGGTGCCCCAGTCCTCGGTCATGTGCATCCCGGCGGCCTTCCGCCCCTCGGCCTGGGCCGCGTGGCAGCGCTCCTCCAGTCCGGGGCGGCCGATGCCGAGGTCGTCGGGGAGGAAGCGCGGAAAGCCTTCGAGCTCGACCGCGACCATGAGCCCGCCGGGCCGCAGCACCTCGCGGACCTGGGCCAGGACGGCGGCCGGGTCGGCCATGTGGTGGAGCGAGGCGGAGGCCCACACCAGGTCGAAGGGCCCGGCGGGCAGGGCCTCGGTGTCGAGGTCGGCCACCACGGTACGGACGCGGCCGGCGACCCCGAGCGCGGCGGCCTTCTCCTCCAGTCGGGCGGCCATCGCGGGCGACGCGTCCACGGCGGTGACGTCGGCGCCGGGGAACCGCTGGAGCAGGGCGAAGGTGCCCGCTCCGGTGCCGCTGCCCAGGTCGAGCACGCGCAGTCCCGAGCCCTCCGGGGCGCCCGACGCCTCCGCCGTCGTACCGCCGGACAGCTCCTCGATCCAGCCGGTCAGCTCGTCCAGGTGTGCGTGCAGCACCTCGGCGTCTAGGTCCAGCATCTCGGTCAGTACCGAGAAGTCGGCATCCTGCGAGCCGTGACCATGACCATGACCATGACCATGAGCGTGGCCGTGGCCGTGGCCGTGCCCATGACCGTGGCCGTGCCCATGACCGTGACCGTGCTGGTGGCCGGGGGTGTGCCCGTGCCGCTGTCCCTGCTGGTGATCGTGCCCGTGCCGGTGCGCGTCGTTGTCGTCCATGGTTCGAGCCTACGCACGCCTTGCGCCAAAGGCATAGCATCTTGCGTATGACGCAAGACGGTGAACTCGACTCCCTGGTCCGCAAGCGGATACGCGGCCTCCGTACCGCCCAGGGCTGGTCGCTCGACGATCTGGCCGCGCGCTGTTTCCTCAGCCCCTCCACCCTGAGCCGTATCGAGACCGGCCACCGGCGGATCGGTCTCGATCAGCTCAGCTCGATCGCGCGCGCCCTGGGGACGACCCTGGACGCGCTGGTGGAGTCGGTCTCGGACGAGGACGTGGTGATCCGCCCGCAGCACGACGCGGAGTGCGGGACGACCACCTGGCTGCTGAACCGGGAGGGCGGGCAACCGGGCGTCACCGTGGTCCGGATGAGCATCACCGCGCCCGAGCCACGGCACGGGCAGGACGAGCTGAAGGTGCACCCGGGCGGCAACGACTGGTTCACCGTGCTCTCCGGCACGGTCGTGCTGCTGCTGGGGGAGCGGACCATCACCGTCGAGACGGGCGAGGCAGCGGAGTTCTCCACGATGGTCCCGCACGCCTTCGGCGCGCGCGGCGGTCCGGCGGAGATCCTCGCGATCTTCGACCGCGACGGCCGGCGGACCCATCTGCGCCCGGAGCGCTGATCCGCCGGACGCGGCCCGCCACGGCTGCGGACACCGCCGGACGCGCACGTCACCAGGCGAGCTGTTCCAGCTCGTCCGCCACCAGCGCGCAGGCGTCCGTCGAGGGGTCGATGAGCGGGAAGTGGCCGATCTCGTCCAGCAGGGTCAGCCCGACCGTCTCCCCCGCCGTCGCCGCCGCGGCGACGAACGCCTCCGCGACCGACGGCGGTACGACGATGTCGTCGCACCCCTGCACGATGTGGGTGGCGATGCCGGTGGGCAGCAGGACGGCCGGGTCGACGTGCGGGCGCCGTTCGGCGAACCCCTCCTCACCGCCGAGGAGTTCGTGGACGGCCCCGGAGCAGATCCCGAGCTTCGCGGCGGTCAGCAGGTCGGCGATCGGCGCCAGCGCCACCACCCCGCGCAACGGCGGAGGTTCGGGCAGCCGCCACGGCGACCCCGCCGGCAGCACATGCCGGGCCGCCGCCCAGAGCGCGAGGTGGCCGCCCGCCGAGTGCCCGGTGACGACGGTCCGGCGCAGGTCCGCCTCCGGCAGCTCCCGTGCGGCGATGGCCGGGATGGCGTCCATCGCGGCGGCCACGTCGTCGAAGGTCTCGGGCCAGCGGCCCGCCGCGTTCCCCTCCCCCGCCGAGGACGGGTCCGCTCCGCGCCGGTACTCCACGCTGGCGACGGCGAAGCCGCGGTCGGTGAGGAACGCGGCGAGCGGCGACACGTGACGGCGGTCGTACGGGGCGCGCCAGGCGCCGCCGTGGAGCAGGACGACGAGCGGCATGTTGGTCCACCCGTGCGCCGGAGCCCAGAGGTCGATGACCTGGTCGGGGTGGTCCCCGTAGGCGACGGTCCGGTCGGGGGCGATCTCCGCATTGGCGAACGCCGACTTCTCCTCTACGGCGTCCCGATCGCGCGCGGCGGAATCCGACATTGTTGCTCCAACCATCCTTTGGGCTGCCCCACTTGTCCGACCTGCGGGGACCGTACCAGGCCCTGGAGCGGTCCCCGGACGGAGCCGGTCCCCCCTGGCTCCGTCCGCGACCGCTCCGACGCCGTCACCCCTTCGCCGCGGCCCCCGCCGGGACGTCCGCCAGCACGCCGGCGAGCACCCGGGCGGCCCGCTCCGCGTCGGCGAAGCCGACGTACAGCGGGGTGAATCCGAACCGGAGCACGTCGGGGCGGCGCAGGTCGCCGACGACGCCCCGGGCGATCAGTTCGCGCATCACCGGCTCGGCCTCGGCGCACCGCAGGGCGATCTGGCTGCCGCGCTCGGCGTGCGCGGCCGGGGTGACGGAGACGACGCGGCCCTCGGGGGCGTACGCCTCGACGCACTCCAGGAAGAAGTCCGTCAGGGCGAGGGACTTGGCGCGTACGGCCTCGACCGGCACCCCGTCCCAGACGTCGAGCGCGGACTCCAGCGCCAGCATCGAGAGGATGTCGGGCGTGCCGACCCGGCCCCGGGCGGAGCCTTCGGCGGGCTCGAAACCGGGGGTCATGCCGAACGGGTCGGCATGCGAGTTCCACCCCGGCAGCGGGGAGTCGAAGACGCCCTGGTGACGCTCGGCGACGTACAGGTAAGCGGGCGAACCCGGGCCGCCGTTCAGGTACTTGTACGTGCAGCCGACCGCCAGGTCCACGCCGTGCTCGTCCAGACCGACCGGCAGCGCACCGGCGCTGTGGCAGAGGTCCCAGACCACCACGGCCCCCGCGCGCTGCACGGAGGCGGTGAGCGTGGGCAGGTCGTGCAGACGCCCGGTGCGGAAGTCGACATGGTTCAACAGCACAGCTGCCGTACGGGAGTTGACAGCAGTCGGCACATCGGCGGGGTCGACCGGGACGATCCGGTGACCGGTCATCCGGGCGGCCGAACCGGCGATGTAGCCGTCGGTGGGGAACGTCGAGGCGTCGACCACGATCTCGTCCCGCCCGCCCGGCGCGAGCCGGGTCGCGGCGACCAGCGCCTTGAAGACGTTGACGCTGGTGGAGTCGCCCACCACGATCCGGCCCGGCGCCGCGCCGACGATCGGCGCGATGCGGTCGCCGACCCGCTCGGGCGCGGTCCACCAGCCGCTCTCGTCCCAGGATCCGATGCGCAGCTCGCCCCACTCGCGGGTGATGACCTCGTGCAGCCGGTCGGGCACGTGGACGGGCAGCGCGCCGAGCGAGTTGCCGTCCAGATAGACGCCCTCGTCGAGCGTGAACAGCTCACGCAGGGAGGCGAGTTCGTCGGCGGCGTCCAGCTTGGCCGCACGGTCCGCCAGCAGGCGGTGGTGGGTCTCAGACATGACTGCGGGCCGTCCAGAGTTCGGGGAACACGGTCTTCTGCGCGCGCTTCTCCAGCCACGCCACTCCGGCGGAACCGCCGGTTCCGGTCTTCGAGCCCATGGCCCGCCGGGTCGCCACCAGATGGTCGTTGCGCCAGCGCCAGACCAGCTCACCCACATCCGTGAGCAGCTCGCCCAGGCGTACCAGCTCGTCGTACTTCTCCGGGTCTGCGTATATCCGCGCCCAGACGGCCTCGACCACCGGGGAGGGCTCGTACTTCTGCCGCAGATCACGGTCGAGGACCGACCTCGGCACCGGGTGGCCGCGCCGCGCGAGCAGCGCCAGCGTCTCGTCGTACAGGCTCGGCTGGCTCAGCGCCTTCTCCAGCTCGGCGTACACGCGCGGGGAACCCCGGTGCGGTACGAGCATGGAGGCGGACTTGTCACCGAGCAGGAACTCCATCCGCCGGTACATCGCCGACTGGAAGCCGGAGCCCTCGCCGAGCGAACTCCGGTAGGAGTTGAACTGGGCGGGGGTGAGCTGGGCCAGCGGGCGCCAGGACGCGTTCAGTGCCTCCAGCTGGCGCAGCGAGCGCTTCAGGGCGTCCCGCGCGACCGGCAGCCGGTCCTCGCGCAGGGCCAGCGCCGCCGTCTCCCACTCGTGCACCAGGACGGTGAACCACAACTCCATGACCTGGGTGGTGACGAGGAAGACCATCTCGCCGGGATCGTCGGAGCGCAATTGCTGCAAATGGGTGAGGACGTCCGCCTGGACGTAGTCCTCGTAGGGAGTCGTTCCCGCGAAGTCGAGGTACGGGGTTTCCGCACCGGTCTCTTCGGGGTCGTGGTGGTTCGCCGACATCTCTGTCTCCTCGGCACGATCCTCCGGGTAGCGGTCCGCCCCGTCCTAGCTGGGTGGGCTCCGGTCCCCTGCGGCGCATCCTAGGGCCGAAAGCGGGCTGGTGGCTCGGCCCGGACGCCCTTGATCGCGAGGCCGGGGCGCGGCCCGTACCCTCCGCCCACGCATACCGGCCCGCAGCCGACAAAGCGGGCTGCGGGCCGGTGAGCGGGCACGACGGGCGCCCTGGGGCTGCCCCGTGCCTCCTGGTGGGATCAGCCCAGGATGTCGGCGGCGGTCGGCGAGGAGTCGCGCAGGAAGGTCGAGCAGCGCTCGTACTCCTCCTGCTCCCCGATGGCTCCGGCGGCGCGCGCGAGGGCGTGCAGGGCGCGCAGGAAGCCCCGGTTGGGCTCGTGCTCGAACGGGACGGGCCCGTGGCCCTTCCAGCCGGCCCGGCGCAGGGCGTCGAGCCCGCGGTGGTAGCCGGTGCGGGCGTAGGCGTACGACTCGATGACCCGGCCGCCCTCGAAGGCGTCGTCGGCCAGCTGCGCCCAGGCGAGCGAGGAGGTGGGGTACTTCGCCGCGACCTCGGCGGGCGGGGTGCCGCCGGCCAGCAGCCCGCGCGGCTCCGGGTCGTCGGGCAGGTGGGTCGGGGCGGGGCCCCCGAGCAGGTTCTCGTGGATGGACATGGGTCCCAGTGTGCCTGGCACCCCGCCGTCGTGGGACACCGCCCGGCCCCGCGCCCGCACCCCCGCCGGTGCCTCCGCGGGTACGGCGCCCCGTCACTCCCCGGGCCGCCGCCGGGAGGGTTCCAGGGGCGGCGCCACGACCCCGCAGTGCACGGTGCACTCCGGCCGGCAGGGACCCTCCGCCGGATGCGCCCCGCCGCCCTCCGCCCGTTGCCTGCCGGTGCCCCGGCCCGAGTCCGTGTCCGGGGCCCGTCCCGGGGCCGCCGCCGGTGTGCGCACCGTGCAGAAGGCGAGCACCGCCCCCGCCACCAAGAGCCCCGCGCACATCGGCATCGCCCGCCGGAAGGTCGCGGCGAACTCCCCCGCGTCCCGGTACGCCTCCGGGCCCATGCCCGCCAGCAGCGGCAGCGCGGCGACCGCGATCAGTCCGGCGGCGCGGGCGGCGGCGTTGTTGATGCCGCTGGCCAGCCCCGCCTGCCCGGTGTCCACCGCCGCCAGCACGGTCGCGGTGAGCGGCGCGACCAGGGTGACCAGACCCAGGCCCAGCACCACCACGGCGGGCAGCACCTCGCTCAGGTACCCGGTCACCGAGGCGCTCCCCGGCCCGACCCGCAGCATCAGCAGCATGCCCCCGGCGGCCAGCAACGGGCCGACGGTGAGCGGGATGCGGGGCCCGATGCGGTGGCCGAGTTCGCCGGAGGCGGCCGAGAAGAAGAGCATCAGCACGGTCGTCGGGAGCAGCGCGGTGCCGGCGCCGAGCGCCGAGTACCCGGCCACGACCTGGAGCTGGATCGCGGACAGGAAGAAGAACCCGCCCAGCGCCGCGTACACGCAGAACGTCACCAGGTTGACCACCGTGAACAGCCGCGAACGGAAGATCGCCGGAGGCACCATCGGGTCCGGCCGCCGCCGCTCCACCCGGACGAACGCCGCCCCGAGCAGTACCCCGCCCACCGCCGCCCCGATCACCGCGGGTGAGGCGCCGCTCCCCGGCGCCTCGATCAGCGCGTACGTCACCAGGGCCAGCGCCACGGCGGCGAGCACCGCCCCGAGGACGTCGAAGCGCCCATGGGCGCGCGGGTCCCGCGACTCCGGCACATGGCGCAGGGCCACGGGGACGCAGAGCGCGGCGACCGGCAGGTTGAGCAGGAAGACCCAGCGCCAGCCGGGTCCGTCGACGAGCCAGCCGCCCACGAACGGCCCGATGGCCGCCCCCACCCCACCGAAGCCGGACCAGAGCCCGACCGCCCGCGCCCGGTCGTCCGGGTGGAAGCTCGCCTGGATGAGCGCCAGCGATCCCGGGGTGAGCAGCGCCCCGCCGATGCCCTGGAAGGCGCGCGCCGCGATCAGCACGGCGGCGTTCGGCGCGACGGCGCAGACCAGCGAGGCGAGGGCGAACCAGACGACGCCGACGACGAAGACCCGCCGTCGCCCGTACCGGTCGCCGAGCGCCCCGCCCAGCAGGATCAGCCCGGCGAGGGTCAGCATGTAGGCGTTGACGGTCCACTGGAGCGCCGCGAGGTCGGTACCGAGGTCCTCGCCGATCCGGGGCAGCGCCACGTTGATCACGGTGGAGTCCAGCATCGCCATGCCGGAGCCGAGGACGGTGGTCAGCACGATCCACCGCCCCGGCGCCGAGGCGGCCCGGATCTCCCCGGCGGTCTTCGGCACACCGGTGTCCCCCGCCCCGCCCGCGGCTGCCACCGGTTCGGGCGGGCGGTCCTCGGCGGGCCGGTGGTCTCGGGGCGTCGGGGGTCCCTCGGGTGTCTCACCCATGGGGGCAGCATCGCCGTTGCCCGTCGGCGCGGCCAGTGGGCGCCGGCCGCCGATGACACCCGCCGGACCGCGTTCCCGTACGCCCGCCCTGGTTACCGCAGCGAGCGGATCGCCCGGACCAGCGCGTCGACGCCCGCCTCCGCCTTGGCGCGCGGACAGCCGACGTTGAGCCGTACGAAGCCGTCGGAGCCGTAGACCCCGCCCGGCATGATGGCGACCTTCTCCCGCTCGATCAGCACCCGCTGGAGGGCGTCGTCGTCCAGGCCGAGCGGCCGCAGGTCGATCCAGGCGAGGTATCCGGCCTGCGGCGGACGCCAGCCCAGCTCCGGGAAGGCGGCGTGCAGCCGCTCCTCGACCAGGGCGAGGTTCCCCGCGATGTAGGTGCGCAGCGCGTCGAGCCACGGCCCGCCCTCGCGGTACGCGGTGATGTGGGCGGTCAGCGCGAGCACCGCCGGAGACTCCAGCCCCTCCGCCGTCGCCATCCGCCGCAGGTACTCGGCGCGGTCCGCCGGGTCACCGATCAGCCCGTACGAGCCGGTCAGCCCGGGGAAGTTGAAGGACTTGGACCCGGAGGTGATGAGCGCCCAGCGCGCGGGACCGCGGTCCGCCACCCGGGTCCACGGCACGTGCCGGTACCCCTCGTGGGCGAAGTCCGAGTGGATCTCGTCGCTGATCACCAGCACACCGTGGAGCGCGGCCAGTTCGGCCATCCTCGTGAGCTCGGCCTCCGTCCACACCCGCCCGGTGGGATTCTGCGGCGAGCAGAGCAGCAGCACCTTCGCGTCGGGGCGGGCGAGCTCCCGCTCCAGCGCCGCGTCGTCGCCGACCGGCACCCCACGCATCTCGCGCCCCAGACCGAGGATCGCCTTGCGGAAGCCGTCGTACACCGGGGTGTGGGTGACCACCGCGTCGCCGGGCCCGGTCCACATCCGCAACAACTGGGAGAGCTGGTTGAGCACGGAGGGGCCGTAGACGAGCTGCCCGGTGTCGATGTCGGTGCCGTAGCGGGTGGCGTACCAGTGGGCTATCGCCGAACGGAAGTCGTCCTGCTGCCAGTCGGTGTACCCGAACACCCCGTGGTCGATCCGGGCACGCAGCGCGTCCAGCACCTCGGGCGCGGTCCGGAAGTCCATGTCGGAGATGGTGAACGGCAGCAGTCCGTCCACCCCGAACCGGTCGGCGACCCCGTCCCACTGCACGCTCCAGGTACCCCGGCGGTCGACGACGGCGTCGAAATCGTAGGACGGACTCACAGCGGTACCTCACACGGTTCGGTCGTTCACGGGGTTCGTACGGTCCGGGCGCGGTCCCCGCCCCCGGCCGGGCTCGGGTGCTCCGCCCGGGGCCGCACACGCCACGGGCCCGACCTCCCGGGGATCACCCAGGAGCGTCGGGCCCGCCACGCACGCTGGACGGGGCCACGAGGCCCCGTCCGCGCTTACTTCAGCTTGGTGCCCGTGGAGCGCAGGTTGGCGCAGGCCTCGGTGACACGCACGGCCATGCCCGCCTCGGCGGACTTGCCCCAGGTGCGGGGGTCGTACGTCTTCTTGTTGCCGACCTCGCCGTCGACCTTCAGCACGCCGTCGTAGTTGCTGAACATGTGGTCAGCGATCGGGCGGGTGAAGGCGTACTGGGTGTCGGTGTCGAGGTTCATCTTCACGACGCCGTTCTCCAGCGCGGTGGCGATCTCCTGCGCGGTGGAGCCGGAGCCGCCGTGGAAGACGAAGTCGAACGGGGAGGTCTTGCCGTACTTGGCGCCGACACCCTCCTGGAGGTCCTTCAGGAGCTCGGGACGGAGCACGACGTTGCCCGGCTTGTAGACGCCGTGGACGTTGCCGAAGGAGGCGGCCAGCAGGTAGCGGCCCTTCTCGCCCAGGCCGAGCGCCTCGGCGGTGCGCAGCGCGTCGTCGACGGTGGTGTACAGCTCGTCGTTGATCTCGTGCGTGACGCCGTCTTCCTCGCCACCGGTCGGGGTGATCTCGACCTCAAGGATGATCTTGGCGGCGGCTGCCTTCGCGAGCAGCTCCTGACCGATGGCCAGGTTGTCCGCGAGGGTCTCGGCCGAGCCATCCCACATGTGGGACTGGAACAGCGGGTTGAGGCCCTTGGCGACGCGCTCGGCGGAGATGTCGAGCAGCGGGCGGACGTAGCCGTCCAGCTTGTCCTTGGGGCAGTGGTCGGTGTGCAGCGCCACGGTGATGTCGTACTTGGCGGCGACGATGTGCGCGAACTCGGCGAGGGCCACGGCGCCCGTCACCATGTCCTTGTTGTACTGGCCGCCCAGGAACTCCGCACCACCGGTGGAGATCTGGACGATGCCGTCGCTCTCGGCCTCGGCGAAACCGCGCAGAGCCGCGTGGAGCGTCTGGGTCGAGGTCACGTTGATGGCCGGGTAGGCGAACTTGCCTGCCTTCGCCCGGTCGAGCATCTCGGCGTAGACCTCGGGGGTTGCGATGGGCATCTGTCCGCTCCTTGGGATGTGCGGGTGTGCAGTGCTGGTCCCTGACCTGGGGGCGACGTCATCGTCGTGCCCATCTTCCCAGACTCCTGCGGGGACTCCACCCGGAGGACCCCCGTAGAAACGGGTCCGGGGTGCACTGTTTCACGTGAAACAGTGCACCCCGGGAAAAACCGCAGGTCAGAGCCCCAACTCGCCTCGGTGACTCAGGCCAGGTCGAGATCGGCGACCGAGTAGACGTGCAGGTACGGCAGTCCCGCCTCGGCGATGGCCGGGGCGGCGCCCCGCTCCACGATCACGGCGACGGCGACGACCTCGCCACCGGCCTCGCGGACGGCCTCGACGGCGGTCAGCGGCGAACCACCGGTCGTCGAGGTGTCCTCGACGACCAGGCAGCGGCGGCCCTTGACGTCGGTGCCCTCGATGCGGCGCTGCATCCCGTGCGCCTTCTGCGCCTTGCGGACGACGAAGGCGTCCAGCGTCTTACCGCGCGCGGCGGAGGCGTGCAGCATCGAGGTGGCGACCGGGTCGGCGCCCAGGGTCAGACCGCCGACGCAGTCGAAGTCCAGCTCGGCGGTGGCGTCGAGCATGACCTGGCCGACCAGCGGCGCGGCCTTGCCGTCCAGCGTGATCCGGCGCAGGTCGATGTACCAATCGGCTTCCAGACCCGAGGAGAGGGTCACCTTGCCGTGGACCACGGCCTTGTCCTTGATCTGCTGGAGCAGGTCAGCGCGTACGTCAGTCATACCGTCGAGAGTACGTGGCGGAGCCGGCTTCCTCAGAGCCGAGCCCAGCTCCAGGTGGTCGCCATCTCCAGCGGATCGATCGGCGTGACCAGGCGCGGAGTGGAATTCAGCCCGTTCGGCGGGCCGGACTGAGGTTCCACGCAGAGCGCCTCGTCCTGCTCGTCGTAGATCACGACCCACTCGTCGCGGCTGGTGACCGTCAGTTCCAGCTGCTCCGGCCAGGTGACCGTGGCCCTGACCCCGTCCGGCATCCCGAAGCAGTCGTCCCAGGGGCCGGGGAGCGGCTCGATGCGCTGCCCGGTCGGCATGTGGTCCGCGCCGCGCTCCTCCTGCCAGGCGGCGTCGAAGGAGAGCCGGGCGTCCTGGCCGCCGATGTTGCGCAGGAACCAGGGGTGCCAGCCCGCCTGCGCCGGGAAGGAGTCGCGTGCCGTCTCCACGGACATCCGGATCGTCAGGGCGTCCCCGGAGAGTTCGAAGGTCTGCGTCACCCGCCCCTCGTACGGCCACGGTTCGGCGAGGTCGTAGTAGAAGGCGGCCTCGCCCTCCACCTCGCGCGCGGTGGTCCAGGAGGTGTCGCGGCCGGTGCCGTGGATCGCGTGCGGCGGCGAATTGAGCGGCAGGGTGTGCACCGTGTCGCCGTTGCGGAACTCGCCGTACGCGGTTCTCCCGACCCAGGGAACCATGGGGAAGCAGCCGTAACGCTCCCCCTGCCGCAGCAGTTCGGTGCCCCCGATCCGCAGGCTGGTGATCCGGCACCCTCGGACGGGGTCGATGGTCAACTCGGCGTCGCCGGCTGTCAGCCGGACGCTCTTCTCGCTACTCACGGAACGACCCTAAGGGGTCGTCCCGCGATTCGTGGTGGATCGATGCCCGGCGTCAGACGCGGTACGACCCCACCGGAACGCTCACCTTCGGCGCCGCAGTGCCCGGCCCACCACCACGGCGGAGGCGATGGCGAGGACCGCCGCCGGGGCCGCCCACCGCAGGGTGGTCGAGGCGTTGGTGGTCTCCGGCGAGGGCACGGGCGCGTACCGGCCGCGCGGCGGCGCATGGTCCACCTCCTCGGCGCTCCGCCCGATCATGGTGCGCCGCGCGTGCGCGGCCTCCGCCGGAGGCTCGTCCGGGACGGCGAACTCGATGCCGGCACCCGCGTCGAGCGAGGAGGGCGGCATGGGGGCGTCGAAGAGGGAGCCTGCGCCCTCGTCGGACGGCGAAGCCGCGTCGCCCCGGTCCGGACGTGTCTCGGCGTCCGCCCGCGCCTCGATGCCGGTGCTGGTGTCGGTGTCCTCGTACGGTGCGCTGCCGGGGGCGGTGCCGGTGCTCCTGCCGTCCTCGCCTCCGGACGAACCGGGTGTCCCGGGTGCCTCGCGCCTCTCCCCGGCCTCATGGGACGGGTGGGTCTCGTGGGCCCCCAGGCTCTCCGTGACGAGCTGCTGGGTGAAGCGGTCGAGCAGCCGGCGGGCGGCGGCGTGCACGGCCTCGGCGTCCAGTCCGGCGAGCCGCCCGTCCCCCGTGGCGGTGCCGGTATAGCGGATCGTCGTACCCGCTTCGCCGCCGGTCCCGCTCCCGACGTCGCCCCCGGCCGACGCTTCGAGGGTGATCGTCAGGGCCAGCTTCACCGAGCCGGCACCCCGGGCGGCCACGCCCTCCCCGGTGACGGAGACGGTGTCCTCGTCCGTCGCGGTCAGCTCCAGGGCTCCCCGGTAGGTGATCGTGTGGCCGTCCACCCGGAACCTCAGCCGGCCGGCGAGCGCCTCGGACGCACTCGCGTCCTGCTGGAGGGACGGGACACAGCGTGCCACCCGTGCGGGGTCCCCGAGCGCGCTCCGCAGGGACGCGACCGGAACCGGAACGAACACCTCATGCTCCATGAAACCGAGCCTACTCACGCTCCGGCCCTCGCGTCAGGTCTCCGAGGCGTAGCGCGGATGCAGCAGCGTGGACGGCGGCAGGGCCGGCATCCGAATTCCCTCCGCGGCCCGTCCGGCAGCCGCGAGCCTCTCCCCGTCGAGCGACCGCAGGGCCGGGGTCCGGGGTCCGAGCCCCAGCGCCGGTGCCACCCCGCCCGGAGCCGCCAGCACGAAGCCCCAGTCCTCGGCGGCGTCCGTGGGGCCCGGGCCCGGTACCCGGTCCGGGCTCGCGAAACCGGTCCGCCGCCCGAGGACCCGGTACGGGCGGGTGGCCATGCCGCCCGCGCGTACCGTCGCGTCCACCGTCCAGAAGGTGCGCGGGCGCATCCCCGGCGGCCCGGCGTGCACCACGAACCGGCCACCGGGGGCGACCACCCGCCTGACCAGACCGTAGAACTCGGCCGAGTAGAGCTTGGTGCTCGCCGTGATGCCCGGGTCCGGCAGATCGGATATGACCACGTCGTAGCGCTCGCGTGCGGTCCTCAGCCAGGTGAACGCGTCCGCCGTGACCGCCGTCAACCGCGGGTCCTCGTAGGCGCGGCCGTTGAGAGCGGAGAGCGCGGGGTCGGTACGGGCCAGGCGGGTGACCCCCGGGTCCAGCTCGACCACCGTCACCCGGTTCACGTCGGGGTAGCGCAGCGCCTCGCGGGCGGCCAGACCGTCGCCGCCGCCGAGGACGAGCACCCGGGCGTGCGGGCCCTTCATCGCGGGGTGCACGAGGGCCTCGTGGTACCGGAACTCGTCGCGGGCCCTGACCCGCAGCCGGCCGTCGAGGTAGAGGTCGAGGGAGTCGCGCCCGGCGCCGGTGAGGACGACCTCCTGCACCCCGGTCCGCACCGCGACCCGCACCTCGTCCCCGTACACCGCCCGGCGCGCGGCCCTCTCGAAGTCGTCCACCAGCAAGGTGGCGGTGGCCAGGAGCGCCATGGCGCAGACCCCGGCGAGGACGAGGAGCCAGCGGGAGCGTGCGGTGAGGTCGCGGCGGAAGAGCCAGAGGATCAGGGCCCCGCCCGCCGCCGCGTTGACCGCGCCGGTGAACAGCGCGCCGGTCAGCTGCCCCAGCATCGGCAGCAGCAAGAAGGGGAAGGCCAGCCCGCCCACCAGGGCGCCCACGTAGTCCGCCGCGAACAGGTCGGCGACGGTGCCGCCCGCGTCCTGCCGGTCGACCCGCTGGATCAGGGTCATCAGCAGGGGGATCTCCGCCCCGATCAGGACGCCGATCGCCACCGAGAACCCGACCAGCGCGACGCGTGACTCCCCGAGCCAGGCGAAGGAGGCGTACAGCACCAGGGCGGAGAACCCGCCGACCAGCGCGAGCGCCACCTCGATCAGGGCGAACCCCACGGCGGCGTGACAGCGTAAACGTTTCGCGAGGAGCGAGCCGATCCCCATCGCGAAGACCATCACGGAGAGCACCACCGACGCCTGCGTCACCGAGTCACCGATCAAGTACGAAGCCATGGCGACCAGTTCGAGTTCGTACACCAAGCCGCAGGCTGCGCAGATGAACACGGAGGCCAGCACGAGGAAGCGGCCGGTCCGCGGGTGTACGGGGAGGGGCGCCGCACCCCCGAGAAGGGGCACCTGCTGGTCGATCATGCCGGGAACGCTACGTCACGATTCCTTCGCACCCTGTCACCCGCAAGGGTGCACATGAGGCTCCCGAGCGAGCGCCCGGCGCGCGCCGACCGCCCACCGGCGCACTCCAACACCCCGCACGCCGCGCGCCTTTCGGCCACCTCAGAGCGACAGGGCGGGCACACCGGACGCGGCGGCGACGGCCGGCGCGACGGTGGAGGCGACCGGAAAGACCGCCGCCCTCCCACGCGTCGGCTGCGCCATCAGCGCCGGGACACCCGGCACTCCCGCCACCGCCCCGGGCCGCACCGCACCCCCGGGCAGCGCCGGAATCCGCACCCCGAACCGGGTCCGCGTGACCACCAACTGCCCTTCCTGCGGGTACGCGTGCCAGGTACGCCACCGCACCTGGCCCTCGGAGCGCTGCGCCAGCATCGCGGTGAAGGCGTACGGGCTGCCCGGAAACGTGCCCGCCAGACCGTGCGGGTGCTCGGCCACCAGGGCGAGCAACTCCTGCGCCCGCGCGGCGAACTGCACCTCACTGAGGGTCTCCACGCGCGCGGCGAACTCGTACTCCCGGTCGCCGAGTTGCTCGGCCACCCCGAGGGGCAGCGGGGTGCGGCTGCCCGGGAGACAGGCCACGGTCTCCGAACAGGTGGTGCCGCCACCCTCCTCCAGCAGGACCTGATGAGAGGCACCGAGCAGCCTCAACTGCATGGCGGTGCCGCCGAGCTGGAGATCCAGCACGGCGAGGGCGGGCAGCGGCTCCCTGCCGAGCGCCCACGCCAGATCGGCAGCGCGGGTATCGGAATAGGCCGTCTGAAGGGACGTGAGCATGGGTCGGCTCCGCAAACGCAGGGACACATGAGCAGGGGGCGCCACCGGAGGTCTGACCTGAGGGAGGTGGGAAGCGCCCGATCCGGCCCAACTGGGGTCCGTGGGCTGAAATGTTCTGTCAAACGAGGGAATCACGAACTACGCCGCATCCACCGCGTTTTTGACCAACTTGACGTGGTTTCCATCCCCTGGGGGGCCATACAGCTCAACTGTTCAACCAGAACGCCCCCGCGCGCCTCCCGGCCGCGCCCCTCCGGCCGACCCGGCCGCACCGAAGATCCACAGACGAACCGTTCCGGCCTCCACCACCGCCACGCCGCCCTGCTGTTGCAGAAAGCCCGAGAGGTCGGC
>NZ_JBSFVR010000004.1:0-65346 GCF_053592415.1 Streptomyces sp. NPDC002690
GCCCGCCGGTCCCGCGGCGTCTCGGACGGTTCCGCCGGCCGGATCGCGGAGGGCACCGCCCCGGACGGTACGGAGACCGCCGCGACGGACCCGGCTCCCCGTAGGACCGGCAGCGCGGACGCCCCGTGGCACCACGCCCGACCGGCGTTCGACGACGGGACGGCGGACGCGAAGCCGGAGCCTGAGGCGAAGCCGGAGCCGGAGCCGGAGCCGGACACGAGGCCCGAGCCGGACGCGAAGCCCGAGCCGGACGCGAGGCCCGAAGCCCCCGAGCGATCCGCAGACCCCGCAAAGCCCGCAGACCCCGCAGATCCCGAAGGCCCCGACGGGCCCGAAGATCCCGACCACCGTCCCTCCGGAGGCGATACCGCGTGAACGACGTACTCGACGTCGCCCTCCGGCTCCTCATCGTCTTCGTCGTGTTCCTGGTCTTCCCGCTCGTCGTCGGCCAGACCGAGCACAAGGTGATGGCGCACATGCAGGGCCGCCTCGGTCCCATGTACGCGGGCGGATTCCACGGCTGGGCGCAGCTCGTCGCGGACGGGGTCAAGTTCGTGCAGAAGGAGGACGTGGTCCCGGCCGACGCCGACCGCCGGGTCTTCCAGCTCGCGCCCGCCGTCGCGCTGCTGCCGTACCTGCTGGTGGTGCTCGCCATCCCGGTCGGGCCCGGGGAGGGCGCGGTCGGTCAGGCCGTCGACGCGGGGATCTTCTTCGTGCTCGCCGTCATGGGGATCGGCGTCCTGGGCTCGCTGATGGCGGGATGGGCTTCCGCCAACAAGTTCTCCCTGCTCGGTGGGCTCCGTACCGCCGCGCAGCTCCTGGCGTACGAACTGCCGATGCTGCTCGCCGCCGCCTCCGTGGCGATGGCCGCCGGGACGGTGTCGCTGCCGGGCATCCTCGACGCCTTCGAGTGGTGGTGGCTGCCCTGGCAGATCACCGGCGCCCTGATCTTCTTCGTCGCCGGGCTCGCCGAGCTCCAGCGACCGCCCTTCGACATGCCGGTGGCCGACTCGGAGATCATCTTCGGCGCGTACACCGAGTACACCGGGCTGCGCTTCGCGCTCTTCCTGCTCGCGGAGTACGCCGGGATCGTCGTCCTGTGCGGTCTGACCACCGTGCTCTTCCTCGGCGGCTGGCACAGTCCGTTCGGCGGGGACGGCCTCGGCTGGCTCTGGACCCTGGTGAAGACGGTGATCCTCGCGTTCGTCGTCATCTGGCTGCGGGTCACCTTCCCGCGCCTGCGCGAGGACCAGCTCCAGAAGCTCGCCTGGACCACACTCATCCCGCTCGCCCTCGCGCAGATCGCGCTCACCGGCATCGTGAAGGTGGCGATCAACTAGTGCCTCCGATCCCCGGCTCCGGCCTGGCCAAGGGCCTCGCCGTCACCCTGCGGACCATGACCAGGCGCACGGTCACCGCGCAGTACCCGGACGCGCAGCCCGAACTCCCGCCGCGCTCCCGCGGTGTCATCGGGCTGTTCGAGGAGAACTGCACGGTCTGCATGCTCTGCGCCCGCGAGTGCCCCGACTGGTGCATCTACATCGACTCCCACAAGGAGACGAGCCCGCCCGCCGCCCCCGGCGGACGCGAGCGCTCCCGCAACGTCCTCGACCGCTTCGCCATCGACTTCTCCCTCTGCATGTACTGCGGTATCTGCATCGAGGTCTGCCCCTTCGACGCCCTCTTCTGGTCGCCGGAGTTCGAGTACGCGGAGACGGACATCCACGAACTCACCCACGAGCGGGACAAGCTCCGCGACTGGATGTGGACCGTGCCGGAGCCACCCGCGCTGGATCCCGGCGCGGAGGAGCCCAAGGAGATCGCCGCCGCCCGCAAGACGGCGGAGAAGCTCGAAGCCCAGCGTGTCCAGGCCGAACAGGCCGAACAGGCCGTCCAGGCCGAACAGGCCGAACAGGCAGCCCGGGAGGCCGGGCAGGCCACACAGGAGCAGCCGCACGACGAGGAGGGCCCGGCATGATGCCCGCACTCGCCGCGAGCGCGGCGGCCCACCCCGGCTTCCTCTCCCCGTCCGGCGTCGAGATCGCGTTCGTCCTGGTCGGACTCGTGACCCTCGGCGCGGCGCTCGTCTCCGTCACGACCCGTCAGCTGGTGCACGCCGCGCTCTGGCTCGTCGTCACGCTCGGCGGCATCGCGGTGGAGTACCTCCTGCTCACGGCGGAGTTCATCGCCTGGGTCCAGGTACTGATCTACGTCGGTTCGGTCGTGGTCCTCCTCCTCTTCGGGCTGATGCTCACCCGCGCACCCATCGGCCGGTCGCCGGACGCCGACTCGGAGAACCGGTGGGCCGCGCTCGGTGTGGCCGCCGCTTCGGCGGCGGCCCTGGTCTGGGTGGTGGTGGACGCCTTCCGGACCACCTGGATCGAGCTGGACGGTCCCGCCCAGGGCTCCACCGCCGTCACCGGCAGCTTCCTCTTCCGGCACTGGGTGCTGCCGTTCGAGGCGCTCTCCGTACTGCTGCTCGCTGCCCTGGTGGGGGCGATCGTGCTGTCCCGCCGTGACCCCGAGACCCGCGCGGCCCTCCCCGGAGCCCGCCGTACGTCCGGCGGGCCCGGCACCCGCGCCACCGCCCGCCGCGCCACCACCCCCGGGCGCACGCGCGCCGGTCACCGGCCCGGCAGCGGTCCTGGCGACCAGCCCGGTCCCGAGCCCGCCCCCGGCCCGGCCGCCCCCGGCGCCCCGGAAGACCCGGCCGCCCCCGGCGCCCCGGAAGAAGGGAAGAGCTGATGCACCTCGCCTATCCCGCCGTGCTCGCCGTCCTCCTCTTCTGCGTCGGCGTCTACGGCGTACTCGCCCGCCGCAACGCGATCCTGGTCCTGATGTCCGTCGAGCTGATGCTCAACGCCGTCAACCTCAACCTGGTCGCCTTCGACGTCTGGCTCCGCGACTCGCTCCACGCCGGCCAGGCGCTCACCCTCTTCACCATCGCCATCGCCGCCGCCGAGATCGGCATCGGCCTCGCGATCGTGCTCGCCGTGTACCGCAACCGCGGCTCCTCCGACGTCGACCGTCTCCGCGACACCGCCGAGACCGACGACGCCGAGGCCCTCCCCGACGAGTGGACCGGCGACGGCGGAGCCGCCGACCCGAGCACCAGCAGTAACCCCGATGAACCGGCCACCGTCCCGTCGGGGAAGGCACGGAAGACAGAGGCCACCGCGTGACCACCACGACCCTTGCCGTCCTCGTCCCCCTGCTGCCCTTCCTGGGGGCCGTCGCGGGACTGCTGCTCGGCCGCACCGCGCCCGGGTTCGTCCGGCCGCTCGCCGTCCTCCCGGTGCTCGCCGCGGCCGTGCTCGCGGTGGTCGTCGCCGCCGACCAGGGCGGCGGCCGGGCCATCGACGCCGCGACCCGGCTGACGCCGACCGGCTCGGTACCGATCGACCTCGCGCTCCACCTGGACGGCTTCGCCGCCCTCGTCGCCGTCCTCGTCGGGCTCGTCGCGACCTGCGTGCAGGTCTACTCGCTCGCCTACCTCCGCGACGACCCCCGCTACCCCTCCTACGCGGCGCTGGTCTCCCTCTTCACCTCCGCGATGCTGCTCGTCGTCTACTCCGGCGACCTGATGGTGCTCCTGGTCGGCTGGGAGGTCATGGGCATCTGCTCGTACTTCCTCGTCGGCCACTACTGGGAGACGCCCGAGGCGCGCGCCGCCTCCCTCAAGGCGTTCCTGGTCACCAAGCTCGGCGACGTGCCGTTCCTGATCGGCCTCTTCGCGCTCGCCGCCGACACCGGGACCTTCCGCATCACCGGCATCCTCGGCGCGGTCGCCAACGGCGGGCTCGACCACCCCACGGTCATCGCACTGCTGCTGCTCGCCGGGGTCGCGGGCAAGTCCGCGCAGTTCCCGCTGCACACCTGGCTGCCCGACGCGATGGCCGGTCCGACGCCCGTCTCCGCGCTCATCCACGCCGCGACGATGGTGGCCGCCGGAATCTACTTCGTGGCCCGGCTGCTGCCCGTCTTCGCCGCTTCCGGCGCCGCCCTCGTCGTCCTCTCCGTGATGGCCGCCGTCACGATGGTCGGCTCCGGTCTGGCCGCGCTCGCGCAGGACGACATCAAACGCGTCCTCGCCTACTCGACCCTCGGTCAGCTCGGCTACATGGCCGGAGCGCTGGCCGTCGGCGACCGCGGGGCCGCCGTCTTCCACCTCCTGTCGCACGGAGCCTTCAAGGCCGTCCTCTTCCTGGCCGCCGGAGTCGTCATCCACGCCACCGGCACCAACTCGCTCGCCGCCATGTCCCGCATGGGCGGGCTCACCAAGCGCATCCCCGACGCCTACTGGACGATGACCGTCGCCCTGCTGGCCCTGGCGGCCATCCCGCCGTTCGCCGGCTTCTTCTCCAAGGAAGCCGTCCTCGTCGCCGCCGAGCACACCGCCCTCGGCGACCGCCACGTCGCCCCGGCCGCAGCGGGATGGACGGTGCTCGTCGCCGGGCTGCTGGCCGCCGTGCTCACCGCCGCCTACGCCACCCGCCTCTGGCTCCTCACCTTCAAGGGCCGCGGCCCCGACGTGGCGGACCACGGCAAGCAGCCCGCCGCGATGACCGGCGTCCTCTGGGTGCTGGCGGTCCCCACCCTCGGCTTCGGCCTGACCGTCGGCGTGATCGGCGACTGGTTCGACGGACACCGCCTCACCCCGACGCTGACCACCGCGGTCCTCTCCACGGGGGTCGGACTCGTCGGCGGACTCGTCACCTACGCGGCGTGGCGCCACACCACCGCGCACGCCGCCGTCCACCCCCTCGGCGCCGTCACCGCGAACCCGCGGGCCGAACCCGCCCTGGTGGAGGCCGAGGCCATCAGCGCCCACGCGGCCGTCTACGGAGACATCGCGGAGGCTGCCGACCCGGCCGACCCCGGACGCCTGCTGCTCGGCCCCCTGCACGGCCCGGCCGCCGCCGGATTCCACCTGGACGCCCTGTACTCGCGGCTGTTCGTCCGGCCCGTGCTGGCCGCGGCCCGCCTCGTCCGCTTCCTGGACCGCGAGGTCGTCGACACGTACGTACGCGGCGCCGGCACCACCGCACGACTGCTCGGCACCGCCGTGCGCCGCGCCCAGACCGGCAACGCGCAGACCTACGTCTCCGCCCTGCTCGCCGGGTCACTCGTCCTGACGATCGCCGTCGTCGTCTATGCCAACGTCAACGCCGGGGCGTGAACCGTGCTCGATATCAGCCCGTCCGTGATGCAGGTCCTTCTGGCGTTGGCCGTCGTCGGCCCGCTGGTGGGCGCCGTCGCCGCCCTGCTCCCCGCCCCGCCCGGACTGAAGGGCCGCGACCCGGACCAGGCCGTACTCCGCCACGGTGTCACCGTGACCGGCGCGATCCTCGTCATCACCCTGCTGCTGGCGGCCGGATTCGACCGTGACCACGCGTCGACCATGCAGGCCACCACCGACATCGGCTGGATTCCCGCACTGGACGTCCGCGTCCACCTCGGCATCGACGGCATCTCTCTCCCCCTCGTCGTGCTCACCGCGCTGCTGACCTTCCTCTGCGCGGTGTACAGCTACTTCAAGATGCCCGCGGGCCCGTCCCCGAAGGCGTTCGTCGCACTGATCCTGGTCCTGGAATCCGGCACGCTCGCGACCTTCGCCGTGCTGGACCTGCTGCTCTTCTTCCTCGCCTTCGAGATGGTCCTCATCCCGATGTACTTCCTCATCGCCCGCTGGGGCGGCGAGGGCAAGCAGGCCGCGGCCTCGAAATTCGTCCTCTACACGCTGCTCGGCTCCGTCGTCATGCTGCTCGGACTGCTGCTCGTCGGACTCGACGCCGGCACCTTCGACATGGTGGCACTCGCCACTGACAACGGCCGCGGCCTCTCCACGTCCGTGCAGGTCATCGCCGTTCTGGCGATCGGGATCGGGCTCGCCGTGAAGACCCCGATGTGGCCGCTGCACAGCTGGCTGCCCGACGCGCACACCGCCGCCCCCACGGTCGGCTCGGTGCTCCTGGCCGGTGTGATGCTGAAGATGGGCACGTACGGATTCGTCCGGGTGCTCCTGCCGATCGCCCCCGACGGCATGCACACCTTCGCGCCGTACCTCGCCGCCCTCGCGGTCGCCGGGATCGTCTACGGGTCGCTCGCCTGCCTCGCCCTCGCCCGCCCGGGCGCCAAGGGCGACCTCAAGCGGCTGATCGCGTACTCCTCGGTCGGCCACATGGGCTTCGTACTCCTCGGCATCGCGTCCATGACCCCCACCGGCGTCAACGGCGCGCTCTTCGCCAACATCGCCCACGGCCTCATCACCGGCCTGCTGTTCTTCCTGGTCGGCGCGGTGAAGGACCGGCACGGCACCGCCGATCTCGACACCCTCGCGGGTGCCACCGGAGCCGCCCTCTACGGCCGCGCACCCCGCCTCGGCGCACTGCTCGCCTTCGCTGCCGTCGCCTCCCTCGGACTCCCGGGCCTCGCCGGGTTCTGGGGCGAGATGCTCACCCTGTTCGGCGCGTTCGACCCGGCCGAGGGCCTCAGCCGCCCCGCGTTCCTGACGTTCACGGCGATCGGCGCGTTCGGCACCCTGCTCACCGCCGCGTACATGCTCGTCGTCGTCCGTCGCGTCTGCATGGGCGAACCGCCCGCGCGGACGAGCAACGCCACCGGCCTCGGCGCGGGGGACCAGCCGGACAGCACGGGAGCCGCCGGGACCACCGGGACCGCGGTGGCCGCCAAGAGCGCCGTGGCCACGACGGCGACCGCCACGGCGGCCACCACGGAGATCGCCGACGTCCGCCCGTACGAGTTCGCCACCTGGACCCCGCTCGTCGCCCTCACCGTCCTCGCCGGACTCTGGCCCGCCGTCCTCCTGGGACTCAGCGACCCGGCCGTGCAGAAGCTCCTCGCAGGAGGCAAGTCGTGATCACGGACCTCGTGACCGCCGCCGTCGGAGCGGCCCAGGGCCCGGCGGCCGGCCCGACCGGCCCCGACGGAGCGACCGGTGCCGGTGCCCCGGCCGTCGAGTCCGCCGCGAGCCTGGTCCAGTCGATCGACTGGCTCGCCGTCGCGCCGCCGCTCGTCGTCGCGCTCCTGGCGCTCGCCGTCCTCGTCGCCGACCTCTTCCTCGCCGAACGCCACAAGCCGCTGCTCGGGTACGCCACCGTCGCCGGGCTCGTCGTCGCCCTCGCCTGCCTCGTCCCGCTGCGGGGAGACCACCGCTCGACCTTCTGCGCCGCCGCCGGTCCCGGTTCGGAGCAGGCGTGCAGCTACACCGCCGACAACTTCGCCCTCGTGATCCAGGCCCTGGTCCTCGTCGGGGCGCTGCTCACCGCGCTGCTCTCGCTCGACGACACCCGCAAGCTGCCGGCCGGCGAGTTCTGGTTCCTGCTGCTCTCCTCGGCCTCCGGCGCGGCGCTGCTGCCCGCCTCGCGCGACCTGATCACCCTCGTCGTCGCCCTGGAAGTCGCCTCGCTCCCCGCCTTCGCCCTCGTCGGCATCAAGCGCGGCGACCGCCGCTCCTCCGAGGCGGCCCTCAAGTTCTTCCTGTCGTCCGTCACCGCGACCGCCGTGATGCTCCTCGGCGTCAGCTTCGTGTACGCGGCCACCGGCACCACCCACCTCACCGAACTGGCCCACGGCCTCGACGAGGTACCCGCCCGGTTCTCCACCCTCGCGGCGACCGGCGTCGCGCTCACCCTCGTCGGCTTCGCCTTCAAGACCGCCGCCGCGCCCTTCCACTTCTGGGTCCCCGACACCTACGTCGGCGCCCCGCTGCCCATCGCCGCGTACCTCTCCGTCGTCGGCAAGGCGGTCGGCTTCTCCGGCCTGATCCTGGTCACCGTGATCGCCTTCCCGGCCTACGCCGACGTGTGGGGGCCGGCCCTCGCCGTGCTCGCCGCACTGACCATGACCGTCGGGAACGTCGCCGCGCTGCGCCAGGACCCCGGCCGCGCCCGCAGCGCGGTACGCCTGCTCGCCTGGTCCTCGGTGGGCCAGGCCGGCTACCTCCTGGTGCCGATCGCCGCGTCCGCGTACTCCGACGACGTCCACGTGGGCTCCACCGTCGCGTACGCCCTCATGTACGCCGTCGTGAACCTCGGCGCCTTCGCAGTCGCCGCCCTCGTGGCCCGTACGAGCCCCGGCAACCGGCTCACCGACTACCGGAACCTCTACGCCCGCCGGCCCCTCACCGCCCTGGCGCTGGCCTTCTTCCTGGTCTGCCTGGCCGGACTGCCGCCCGGGATCATCGGCCTCTTCGCCAAGGTCACCGTGTTCTCGGCCGCCGTCGACGCGGGCCTGGGCTGGCTCGCCGTCGTGATGGCCGTCAACGTGGTGATCGCCCTCGCCTACTACCTCCGGTGGACCGCCCTGCTCTTCCGCGGCGCCGACGCCCCGGAGGCCGCGGGGGAGGGCACCCCCCAGGCCGTACCGGCGGGGGCGACCCCGGTGGCCGCACCCGCGCCCCTCGTCGCCGCGCTCGTCCTCACCACCGCCGCCGCGCTCGTCCTCTCCGGGGCACCGCAGATCGTTCTGAGGTTCGCCGGCGGAACGCTTTTCTGACGGTTCCCTCCCACCCGTCCCGGCCCTCACCTCACCGGCTTGCCCCGGCGGGCCGGGACAGGGCAGGGTCTTGCGTGCATCCATCACGCACCGGGCGACGCCCCGGGCGCGCACCGAGCGGACGAGGGAGACAGCGCAGTGCTGAACGGATTCAAGGACTTCATCCTCCGGGGCAATGTCGTCTCCATGGCGATCGGCCTCGCCGTGGGAGCGGCCTTCACCGCCGTCGTCACCGGATTCAGCAACGCCTTCATCGTGCCGCTCATCGGCGTCATCACCCGGGGCACCGGCGACTTCAACAAGGCGTCCTTCGACGTCGAGGGCGTCACGTTCCCCTACGGCCTGTTCATCGCCGCGGCCATCGCCTTCGTCATCACCGCCGCCGTGCTCTACTTCTGCGTCGTCGTCCCCATGCAGAAGGTCCAGGACCGCTTCACCGCCAAGAAGGCCGACGAGCCCGCCGACATCAAGGCCGCCCTGCGCGACTGCCCGCGCTGTTACACCGCCATCCCGGCCATCGCCTCGCGCTGCGGCCACTGCACCAGCGAGGTCGAGCCCGACCCCGCCGCCGTGGCGCTCGCCGAACGGATCACCGGGAAGCCCGTGGGCGCCCAGAAGCTCCCCGCCCCGCGCTGAGCCGCGTCATTCCTCCGAGCGCCACCCGTACGGTCGATCCCTCCCCGGGGCCCGTACGGGCGTGCGGGCCCCGCCCTCCGGGCCCGCGCACAAGGGAACTAGCTCACCTCGCCTGGCGTTGACCAGAGCGGGAGGCTCCACTGAAGAAGTGGACTCCTGTCGCTATCGAGCAAGGGTTCCCCTGCTGCACCATTTGGAGGGCGTACCGTGCACCGCCGGCACAACGGGCTGAAGACCGCCGTACTCCTCGGTGGTCTCTCCGCGCTGATCATCGTCATCGGCAGTTTCTTCGGGCGTACGGGCCTGATCGTCGCGCTTCTCGTGGCGGTCGGCACCAACGCCTACGCGTACTGGAACAGCGACAAGCTCGCCCTGCGGGCGATGCGGGCGAGGCCCGTCAGCGAGTTCGAGGCCCCCACGATCTACCGCATCGTGCGCGAGCTCTCGACCGCCGCCCGGCAGCCGATGCCCCGGCTCTACATCTCGCCCACCCAGGCGCCCAACGCCTTCGCCACCGGACGCAACCCGCGCAACGCCGCAGTCTGCTGCACCGACGGCATCCTCCAGATCCTGGACGAACGCGAGCTGCGCGGCGTCCTCGGCCACGAGCTGAGCCACGTCTACAACCGCGACATCCTGATCTCGTCCGTCGCCGGAGCGCTCGCCTCCGTCGTGATGTTCCTGGTCAACTTCGCCTGGCTGATCCCGGTCGGCCGCTCCAGCGACGACGAGGGCCCCGGCATCTTCGGCCTGCTCCTCGTGATGATCCTGGGCCCGCTCGCCGCCTCCGTCATCCAGCTCGCCGTGAGCCGCTCCCGCGAGTACGAGGCGGACGCCTCCGGAGCCCAGCTCACCGGGGACCCGCTCGCCCTGGCAAGCGCCCTGCGCAAGCTCGACGAGGGCACGAAGCGGCTCCCGCTGCCTCCGGAGCCCCGGATCGAGACCGCGAGCCACATGATGATCGCGAACCCCTTCCGGCCCGGCCAAGGCGTGTCCAAGATGTTCTCCACGCATCCGCCGATGGCGGAGCGCATCGCCCGACTAGAGAAGATGGCAGGTCATCGACCGTGAAGACGATCCTGAACGTCATATGGCTGGTTCTGTGCGGCTTCTGGATGTGCCTCGGCTACCTCGCCGCCGGTCTGGTCCTCTGCATCACGATCATCGGCATCCCCTTCGGCGTCGCCGCGTTCCGCATCGGCCTGTACGCACTCTGGCCCTTCGGCTACATGGTGGTCGACCGGCGTGACGCGGGCGGCGCCTCCTGCGTCGGCAACGTCCTCTGGCTGGTCCTCGCCGGCTGGTGGCTGGCCCTCGGCCACATCGTCACCGGCATCGCGCTCTTCGTCACGATCATCGGCATCCCGCTGGCCATCGCGAACTTCAAGCTGATCCCGGTGTCCCTGATGCCGTTCGGCAAGGAGGTCGTCCCCACCGACCAGCCCTTCGCCGCCCGGTAGACACGGTCCGGCACCACTCCGGTCCGTTCCCCCGGGCAACCGATCGCACCCCCGCCCGCGTCCCTGATTCCGTAACCAGGAAAGGGGTAAGCGGGTCACATGGGCATCATCGCGTGGATCATCCTCGGGCTTGTCGCCGGAGTCATAGCCAAGGTTCTGCTGCCGGGACGCGATCCCGGCGGCATCATCATCACGACCCTCATCGGGATCGCCGGAGCGTTCGTCGGGGGCTGGCTCTCCGCGAAGTTCCTCGACCGTCCCATCAACGACGACTTCTTCGACCTCGCGACCTGGGTGGCCGCCATCGCGGGCTCCCTGGTGCTGCTCATCGCTTACCGGCTGCTCTTCGGCAACTCCCGCGAACGCCGCTGACCCGCGCCACGCGCCCACCGGTCACCGGTCGTCCAGACCGGTCTCCCGCAACGTCAGATTGAGCCGGCCGGCCCGCATCCCCGTATCCGGGCCGGCCGTCCCCGGGTACACCTTCGGCACCCCGTGGAACGCGAACCGCGACGGGCCGCCGAACACGAACAGATCACCGGACTCCAGCTCCACGTCCGTCCACGGCCGTCCCCGGTCCTCCGTGTTCCCGAACCGGAAGACGCAGGTGTCCCCGATGCTGAGCGACACCACCGGGGCCCCGGAGACCTCCTCCCGGTCCTGGTGCATGCCCATCCGGGCCGTCTCGTCGTAGAAGTTCACCAGCCCCGCGTCCGGCGTGTACGCCCGCCCCGCCGCCTCGTCCCCGTACGCGTCCGCCACCGCCGCCCGGCCCAGCTCCGCGAGCCATCCGGGGAAGGCCGCCACCCGGGCGCCGTTCACGTCGTCGGCGGTCCGGACGTACCGGTACGGCAGCCAGTGCCACCCCAGGCACACCGTCCGCACCGACATCACCCCGCCGCCCGGCAGCTCCGTGTGCCGCAGCGGCACCGGACCCCGGGCCCACTCCCGGCAGGCCACCACCAGCTCCCGCTGGCGCTCCACGGACAGCCACCCCGGCACGTGCACCGCCCCGGGCGCCACGGTCCGCCGCTCCCTCGGGAACAGCCCCGCCGGCACCGTCAGCCCCGCCCCGCGGCCCGGTCCGCCCCGTCCCCGGCCACCACGGCGTCCCCCGGCGCGCCCCCGGTCGCCCTGCCGTCGGCCCAGGCCCCCTCGAACGTCAGCAGCCGCTCCTTGCGCTCCGGCCCGCCCGCGTACCCCCGCAGCGAACCGTCCGCGCCGATCACCCGGTGACACGGCCGCACCACCAGCAGCGGATTGCGCCCGATCGCGGTGCCCACGGCCCGTACCCCGGCACCCGCCACCCCGACCCGCCCGGCGACCCAGCCGTACGACACCGTCCCGCCGTACGGGATCTCCTCCAGCGCCCCCCAGACCCGCCGCTGGAACTCCGTCCCGGCCCCCGGCGCGTACCGCAGCTCGAAACGCTTCAGCCGCCCCGCGAAGTACGCGGAGAGCTGTGCCCGTGCCTCCTCGAAGAGCTCCGGCGCCTCCCGCCATCCGGCCCGGACGACCGCCCCGCCCTTCTGCTCCGGTACGGACACGGAGAGCAGTCCCCCGGACGCCTCGTCGCCGACCAGCAGCAGCTCGCCCAACGGGCTGTCGAAACTCGTGTACACCGTGCTCATCGGCCCTCGTTCCTCTCGCGCGCCCCAGGTCCGGTGGCGGGCCCGTACCTACGAGTCTGCGGCACGGCGACGGGTCCGGGCTGGCGGAAATCCGACATGGGGCATCGGGGGCGGGCCCGTCGGCCCGGGGCCGGACATGGCTCACGGCGGTGCCGAAGACGACACCGCCGTGGGGAACCTCAGTGAGTGCGCGGGGGTACGGGCATCAGCCCGTCCGTCACCGGTAGTTGACGTACTGCAGCGCGAAGTCGAAGTCCTTGCCCTTGAGCAGCGCCTGGACGGCCTGCAGGTCGTCGCGGCTCTTCGAGCTGACGCGCAGCTCGTCACCCTGGACCTGCGCCTTGACGCCCTTGGGGCCCTCGTCGCGGATGGCCTTGGCGACCTTCTTGGCGTTCTCCTGGGAGATGCCTTCCTCGATGGTGGCGAAGATCTTGTACTCCTTGCCGGACAGCTGCGGCTCGCCCGCGTCCAGCGACTTCAGCGAGATACCGCGCTTGATCAGCTTGGTCTCGAAGATGTCGAGGATCGCCTTGACGCGCTCCTCGCCGTTCGCCTCCATCAGGATCTTCTCGCCGGACCAGGAGATCGACGCGCCGGTGCCCTTGAAGTCGTAGCGCTGGGAGATCTCCTTGGCGGCCTGGTTGAGGGCGTTGTCGACCTCCTGCCGCTCGACCTTCGAGACGATGTCGAAACTGGAGTCGGCCATGACGTGTGGCTCCTTGCGTCGTAGACGGTCGTAGGCATGGATCTGCACTGCGATGCAGGAGAAAGCCTAAAGGCTGCCCCCGCGTCCGGACGCTGATCAATCGAGTGGCGGAGCACCCCTGAGCATCGGGTATCGTTTACGTCGTCGCCAAGGAGTCCCCGAGCGGGGCTCCGAAGTGATGTTCGAGGCGGTGTGCCCGAGTGGCCAAAGGGAGCAGACTGTAAATCTGCCGGCTCAGCCTACCCAGGTTCGAACCCTGGCGCCGCCACCGAACGGGAAGCCCCCGTCCACAGCAATGTGGACGGGGGCTTTCTTCATGTCCGTCCGGGGCCGGAACCCGCCGGGTCGGGCGCCCGAGTCACCCCGGGCGCCCCGCCGCCGCTCAGTTCCCCGCGACGTTCCGTACCGCGACCGCCACCGGCACGTTGCCCGAGATCAGCTCCAGGGTCAGACCCGCCGTGCTCGGGGTGTCCAGCAGTTCGGCGAGGGCCGCCGCCACGTCGTCGCGGGGGACCGGGCCCCGGCCGGTGGACGGGGCGAGGAGGACCAGGCCGGTGCCGGCGTCGTCGGTGAGCAGGCCGGGGCGCAGGATCGTCCAGTCGAGCCCGGAACGCGCCCGTACGGCGTCGTCGGCCGCGCCCTTCGCCCGCAGGTAGACGTCGAAGACCTCGTCGCCGGCGTGCGCGGCGTCGGCGCCCATGGCCGAGACCATGACGTAGCGGCGCACGCCCGCGCGTTCGGCCGCGTCGGCGAGGAGTACCGCCGCCGCCCGGTCCACGGTGTCCTTGCGCCCCGCGCCGCTGTCGGGGCCCGCGCCCGCCGCGAACACCACGGCGTGGGCCCCCTTCAGCACCTGGGCCACCTCGTCCACGGAGGCCGATTCGAGGTCCAGGACGGCCGCTTCGGCGCCCACCGCCTCCAGGTCCCCGCGTTGTCCCGGATCGCGGACGATGCCGACCGGCTCGTCCCCGCGCGCGGCGAGCAGGCGCTCCAGCCGCAGTGCGATCTGACCATGTCCACCTGCGATGACAATGCGCATGGTCACGACCGTACGCCGGAGCGGGCCCGCACGCCGGGAGCACGCCCGGCGGAGCGTCAACCCGGGCCCGGACCCGGTCCGGGTCTGCCCTGGCGCGGCAGCCCGTACGGCTCCGGCAGCTCCGAGTCGCAGTACTCGCGCACCGCGCTCGTCCGGGCGACGATCCGCCCCCGGTGCACCACGATCCGGCTGTACGCGAGCGAGAGCACGCCCGCGAGACCGTCGCCGCGCACCGCGAGCAACTCGGCCGGGAAACCCGCCTCCACCCGCACCCCGGGCAGCCCCATCGCCTGCCGGGCGGTGTCCGCGACGGCGTCGTACGCGGTCCTGACGGGCAGTCCGTGCTGCGAGGCCAGCAGGTACGCCGCCTCCAGCGGGTCCCCCCGCCCGACCGGGTTGGCGGTGTCGCGCAACGCCCCGCTGCCCGCCACCACGCGCACCCCGGCCGCGCGCAACAGGCGTACGGGGGCGGTGAGTCGACGTTTCGCGCCCGAGCAGCCGCCCTGCGGCAGGCAGACGACCGTCACCCCGGCCGCCGCGAGCCGGCCGGCCGCCAGCCTCGCGGTCTCCGGATCCAGCCGCGACAGACCTCCGCACGGGCCGATGGTGACACCCGGCCCCGGCCCCGCCGCTCCGGACCCCGCCCCCGCCCTCTGTCCGGCCGTCAGTCCGGTTGCCATCGCGGCGAGTCGGGCCAGTCGGGCGGGGTCGGCCGCGTCGGTGTGCAGGTCCACCGGGAGTCCGTGCTCGGCGGCCACCGACAGGGCCCGCTCCGTGTACGCGTCGGGGTCGGGGTCGAGGTCCGGGCGCCCGCCGATCACGCCCGCGCCCATCGCGACGGCGTCACGGAGCAGAGCCGTGAGGTTCCCGTCCGTGGCTCCGGCGAGGCGCCGGGGGACCGCCACGGGCGTGAGGTCGGCCAGTCCGCGCAGCGCGTACCGCGCGTGCAGGACGGCCTCCAGCGGTCCGAGGCCCTGTGCACCGCCCACCCGGACGTGGGTGCGCAGCGCGGTCGCGCCGTGCCCCAGCTGGAGCAGGGTGGCCTCGGTGACGCGCCGGCGCAGGTCCTGGGGGCCGCGCGGGCCACCGTCGCAGTCGGGCGCGGTGAGGGCGGTGTCGCCGTGGGCGTGCGGTTCGGCGGGGGCGGGGAGCAGCAGGTAGCCGCGCAGATCGACCCGTGAGCCCCGGGCGCCGAGGCTGCCGGGGGCTCCGACGGACTCGATCCGTCCGCCGGCCACCCGTACGTCCACGAGGCGGCCGTCGGTGAGCCGTGCGCCGCACAGCAGGAGCGGTTCGGGGGTCTCGTCGGGGTCGTCCGCCGGGTCGTGGTCGGGCCGCCTCGGCCGGCTGTCGGGCATCGCGCTCCCGGGAGGGGTGATGGCCCTCGCGACGCACGGCGGCCGACGGAACGGTGCCGGAGCGCCGTCGGAACGGCCGTTTTCAAGATCGAACCGGCCCGAGCCTAGGGCGGAGTCCGACCTGTCCCATGGAGGAGCGAAATAGTCATACCGGCGAGGTGTGACGGGGCGCCCCGGACGGAGGGGTTCCGTGGGACTCCCGAGGTTCCGCTCCTGGGCGCTCAGCCCCTGATCAGAGCCCTGGCGGCCCCTCGGGGCCGCCTCGTGGAGAGCCTTCGAGGGGGTGCGCGGAAACGGATTTGGGGGATCGGCGGAGAACCGTGTAATGTCTTCCTCGCTCGCCCCAATAGCTCAGTCGGTAGAGCGTCTCCATGGTAAGGAGAAGGTCTGCGGTTCGATTCCGCATTGGGGCTCTGGTGATCGGGAAACCCTGCTTCGGCAGGGAGACCTGTTCATCAAAGCGGTGTAGCTCAGTCGGTAGAGCAAGCGGCTCATAATCGCTGTGTCACCGGTTCAAGTCCGGTCACCGCTACAAACGGTAGCCGATTGTGGGGTCGGTCCTTCGATCGGCTACTCTTTTATGCGTTCATCCGTCCATCCGTCCGTCTTAGGAGCACTCACGTGGCTGCCACCGACGTCCGCCCGAAGATCACGCTGGCCTGCGTGGAGTGCAAGGAGCGGAACTACATCACCAAGAAGAACCGGCGTAACAACCCGGACCGTCTTGAGATGAAGAAGCACTGCCCGCGCTGCAACTCGCACACTGCGCACCGCGAAACGCGCTGAAACAGGCTCGTACACGAGGCCGTCCCCACTGGGGGCGGCCTCGTGTCGTTGTATGGGGTCGTGGGGCTGGTTTCTTCGACCTCCCTCGACCCTCTTTTTTTCTCTTCATCAGGAGGTAGCGAGCTCATGGCGCTCGACCAGTCCTTCGTGGGGCGGACTTATCCGCCCACCCCGGCGTACGAGGTCGGCCGGGAGAAGATCCGCGAGTTCGCCGAGGCGGTGGGCGATGCCCATCCGGCGTACGTCGACGCGGACGCGGCCCGTGCGCTCGGTCACCCCGACGTGATCGCGCCGCCCACCTTCGTCTTCTCGATCACGTTCAAGGCCGCCGGGCAGGTCATCGAGGACCCGCAGCTGGGGCTCGACTACAGCCGGGTCGTGCACGGTGACCAGAAGTTCGCCTACACGCGCCCGGTGCGGGCGGGGGACCGGCTGACGGTCACCTCGACGATCGAGCGGATCAAGTCGATGGCCGGGAACGACATCCTGGACATCCGTGGCGAGGTTCACGACGAGGCCGGCGCACACGTCGTGACGGCCTGGACGAAGCTGGTGGCGCGAGCCGCCGAGGAGGCGTGATGGGCGCGAAGGTCGCTTACGAGTCGGTCGAGGTCGGTACGGAGCTGCCGTCCCGCTCCTTCCCGGTCACCCGGGCCTCGCTGGTCCGGTACGCGGGCGCGTCCGGCGACTTCAACCCGATCCACTGGAACGAGAAGTTCGCGGTCGAGGTCGGGCTGCCGGACGTCATCGCGCACGGCATGTTCACCATGGCCGAGGCGGTCCGGGTGGTCACGGACTGGGCCGGCGACCCGGGTGCGGTCGTGGAGTACGGCGTGCGCTTCACGAAGCCGGTCGTCGTGCCCAACGACGACAAGGGTGCGCTGATCGAGGTCAGCGGCAAGGTCGCCGCCAAGCTGGACGACAACCAGGTCCGGGTCGACCTGGTCGCCGTGTGCGACGGTCAGAAGGTGCTGGGTATGTCCCGCGCCGTGGTCCGCCTCGTCTGAGTCGGGCCGTCCACAGGGTGTGGGAAGGGGGCGTCCGCTGCGGTGGACGCCCCCTTCCGCGTACCCGGCCCCGCGATTGCCCTTCCGGGTCCCGCGGGATCCCTCGGGTGCCCGGCCCCGCGATTCCCTTGACGCAGTTAGTGATTGAGTAATAACTTACTTCCATGGCAAGGATGAGTGCGGAGGAGCGGCGCGAGAGCGTCGTCCGGGCGGCGATCACCGAGTTCGCCCGGGGCGGCTACGCCGCGACGTCCACGGAGACGATCGCGCGGCGCGTCGGCGTCTCGCAGCCGTATCTCTTCCGCCTGTTCCCGAGCAAGCAGGCGATGTTCCTCGCCGCCGCGGAGCGCTGCATCTCCGAGACCGCCCGCATTCTCCTGGAGGCGGGTGTCGGCGGAGAGGACGCCGGTCAGTGCATGGCCGCGGCGTACGGGAGTCTGCTCGCCGACGACCCGGACATGCTGCTGATGCAGATGCAGACGTACGCGGCCGTAGCGGCGGCCGAGGCGTCCGGTGACCACGAGTTCGGGGCGTCGGTGCGGACCGTCTGGGTGCGGATGTGGGACGAGATCCACCTCGCGCTCGGCGGTGACGTCGAGGCGACCAAGAACTACTTCGCCCACGGCATGCTCGTGAACACCCTGACCTCACTCGGTTTCCCGGCCGGTCACCGGGTCTGGGACGCCTTCTGGGAGACCGCCCGACCGGTGGCGGCCGGGTCTCCCCCCGCCGCATCGTGAGCCCTTCGATCCCTTCGATCCCTTCGGCGCGCCGGCCCCGAACCGGCTCCCCCCACTGAGAACAGCGCGTCCCGGCCCGTCCGGTTTCTGTCCACAAAAGTTAGTCATCAATAACTAACCCACAGGGGGAGTCATGGAACAGCCCACACCCACGGCCCTGCGCGGGGGAGCCGTCTGGGCCCTCGTCGTCACCAGCGTCGCCAGCTTCATGGCTGCGCTCGACAACCTGGTCGTCACCACGGCCCTGCCGTCCATCCGCGTGAGCCTCGGCGGCGGCCTGAAGGAGCTCGAATGGACGGTGAACGCCTACACCCTCACCTTCGCCGTTCTCCTGATGATGGGCGCGGCCCTGGGTGACCGGTTCGGCCGCCGCCGGCTCTTCCTCGTCGGGCTCTCCGTCTTCACCGGCGCTTCCGCCGCGGCGGCCCTCTCGCCCGGCATCGGCGAACTCATCGCCTTCCGGGCTGTCCAGGGCGTCGGTGCGGCGATCATGATGCCGCTCACCCTCACCCTGCTCACCGCCGCCGTCCCGGCCGCCCGCCGGGGCGCGGTGCTCGGCATCTACAGCGCGGTCACCGGCTTGGCCGTGGCGAGCGGCCCGCTCATCGGCGGCAGCATCACCGAGCACATCTCCTGGCAGTGGATCTTCTGGCTGAACGTCCCCGTCGGCCTCGTCCTGCTGCCGCTGGCCCGGCTGCGGCTGACCGAGTCGTACGCCCCGGACGCCCGGCTCGACGTCGTCGGCACCCTGCTGGTCAGCGGCGGCCTCTTCGGGATCGTGTACGCCCTCGTCAGCGCCAACTCCGACGGCTGGACCAGCGCCCCCGTCCTCACCGGACTCATCGCCGGCACCGCGCTGATCGGCGGCTTCGTCCGCCACGGCTTCCGCGCCGAGCGCCCGATGCTGCCGATGCGGCTCTTCCGCAACCGGGCCTTCTTCGGCATCAACATCGCGAGCCTGCTGATGTTTCTCGGGATGTTCGGCTCGATCTTCCTGCTCAGCCAGTTCCTGCAGAGCGCGCTCGGCTACTCGCCCACCGAAGCCGGACTGCGGATGCTGCCCTGGACCGGCATGCCGATCCTGGTCGCTCCCGTCGCCGGCTACCTCAGCGACCGGTTCGGAGGCCGTCCCATCGTCGTCACCGGTCTCGCGCTCCAGGCGGTGGGCCTCGCGCTCTTCGCCCGGGTGCTCAGCCCGGACGTCTCCTACGCCGCCCAGCTGCCCGGCCTGATCATCGGCGGCGTCGGCATGGCGATGTACTTCGCGCCCGCCTCCGGGCTCGTCATGTCCAGCGTCCGGCCGGGCGAGCAGGGCATCGCCTCCGGTGCCAACAACGCCCTGCGCGAGGTCGGCGGAGCGCTCGGGGTCGCCGTGCTGGCCTCGGTGTTCTCCGCCCAGGGCGGCTTCGGCTCCCCGCAGCAGTTCGCCGACGGGACCGTGCCCGCGGTCTGGATCGGGTCCGGAGTCGTCGCCCTCGCCGCGCTGGTCGCCCTGCTGGTACCGGGCCGGCGCGGCGGCCCGCAGGTGCCGGAGGCCGAGTCCGCGCCCGCCGGCCAGGCCCTCCGCGTCCCGGCCTGACCGGCGCCGCACCGCCCGCGCACCGCGCCGTACGGGCCCCGGTCCGCCACCCCGCCCGAGCGGCGGGGGCGGCAGGACCGGGGCCCGTACTCTTGACCCGTGCAGGTACTCCACGACGCCCCCCTCGCCCCCCTGACCACCTTCCGGCTCGGCGGCCCGGCCACCCGGCTCGTCACCGCGACGACCGACGCCGAGGTGATCGCGGCCGTCCGCGAGGCCGACGACGCGGGCACCCCGCTGCTGGTCATCGGCGGCGGCTCCAACCTGGTCATCGGCGACAAGGGCTTCGACGGCACCGCCCTGCGCATCGCCACCACCGGCTTCGAGCTGACCGGCACCCGCCTCGAACTCGCGGCGGGCGAGGTCTGGACCGACGCCGTCGCCCGTACCGTCGAAGCCGGACTCGCCGGCATCGAGTGCCTCGCAGGAATCCCCGGCAGCGCGGGTGCCACGCCGATCCAGAACGTGGGCGCGTACGGCCAGGAGGTCTCCACCACCATCAGCGAGGTCGTGGCCTTCGACCGGCGCTCCGGTGAGACGGTGACCCTCCCCAACGCCGCCTGCGGCTTCTCGTACCGGCACAGCACCTTCAAGCAGCACCCCGACCGGTACGTCGTCCTGCGCGTCCGGTTCGAGCTGGAGGACGCGGGCGGGCTGTCGGCGCCCGTGAAGTACCCGGAGACCGCCCGCACCCTCGGCGTCCGGGCCGGTGACCGGGTTCCGGCCGCCGCTGCCCGGGAGACCGTCCTCGCGCTCCGCGCGGGCAAGGGCATGGTGCTGGACCCCGAGGACCACGACACCTGGTCCGCCGGCTCCTTCTTCACCAATCCGGTGCTCGACGAGCGGGAGTACGCGGACTTCCTCGCCCGCGCCGCGGAGCGCCTGGGCCCGGACACCACCCCGCCCGCCTACCCGGCGGGCGACGGGCGGACCAAGACGTCGGCCGCCTGGCTGATCGACAAGGCCGGCTTCACCAAGGGGTACGGCACCGGGCCCGCCCGCATCTCCACCAAGCACACCCTCGCCCTCACCAACCGGGGCGAGGCAACCACCGAGGACCTGCTCGCCCTCGCCCGCGAGGTCGTGGCCGGGGTGCGCGAGGCGTTCGGCGTGACCCTGGTCAACGAGCCGGTGACGGTCGGCGTCAGCCTCTGATGCCCGGCGGGGCCCGCCCCGCCACCGCCCTCAGGCGGCCGGGGCCGTCAGCCAGTCGTCGATTCCGGCCAGCATCTTCTGCCGTACGTCCTCCGGGGCCACCGAGCCGCGCACCGACTGCCGGGCCAGCTCCGCCAGCTCCGCGTCGGTGAAGGCGTGGTGCTTGCGCACCAGGTCGTACTGGTCCGCCAGCCGCGCACCGAAGAGCAGCGGGTCGTCCGCGCCGAGCGCCATCGGCACCCCCGCGTCGAAGAGGGTCCGCAGCGGTACGTCGTCGGGCTTCTCGTAGACCCCGAGCGCCACGTTGGACGCCGGGCAGACCTCGCAGGTGATCCCGCGCTCCGCCAGTCGGCGCATCAGCCGGGGGTCCTCGGCCGCCCGGACCCCGTGCCCGATCCGGTACGCGTCCAGGTCGTCCAGGCAGTCGCGGACGCTGGACGGGCCGGCCAGCTCGCCGCCGTGCGGGGCCGCGATCAGTCCGCCCTCGCGGGCGATGGCGAAGGCCCGGTCGAAGTCCCGGGCCATGCCCCGGCGTTCGTCGTTGGAGAGACCGAACCCGACGACCCCCCGGTCGGCGTACCGCACCGCGAGCCGGGCCAGCGTACGGGCGTCCAGCGGGTGCTTCATCCGGTTCGCCGCGATCACCACCCGCATCCCCAGCCCGGTCTCCCGGGAGGCGCTGTCCACGGCGTCCAGGATGATCTCGATCGCCGGGATCAGCCCGCCGAGCAGCGGCGCGTACGAGGTGGGGTCGACCTGGATCTCCAGCCAGCCGGAACCGTCCGCGACGTCCTCCCGCGCGGTTTCCCGCACCAGGCGCTGGATGTCCTCCGGCTCCCGCAGGCAGGACCGGGCGATGTCGTAGAGCCGCTGGAAGCGGAACCAGCCGCGCTCGTCGGTCGCCCGCAGTTCGGGAGGTTCACCGCCGGTGAGGGCCTCGGGCAGGCGCACGCCGTACTTGTCGGCGAGTTCGAGCAGGGTGGTGGGCCGCATCGACCCGGTGAAGTGCAGGTGCAGGTGGGCCTTGGGCAACAGACGTACATCACGCTCCATTGGAAGATCCTGCCGCACCCACGCCCCTGAGCGGAAGCCGCTTTCCCTTTCGGGGAGGGGGCGAACAAAGAAACGCCCCTGGCCCGGGACATGAAGTCCGCGGCCCGGGGGCACTCTCCCGTGCTTGCGCGCGCGGTCAGTCGCGCGCCTCCGCCAGCAGCTTCTGGATCCGCGAGACGCCCTCGGCCAGGTCGTCGTCGCCCAGCGCGTAGGAGAGCCGGAGGTAACCCGGTGTACCGAAGGCCTCACCCGGCACGACGGCGACCTCGGCCTCGTCCAGGATCAGCGCCGCCAGCTCGACCGAGGTCGCCGGACGCCTGCCGCGGATCTCCTTGCCGAGCAGCCCCTTTACCGAGGGGTACGCGTAGAACGCGCCCTCGGGCTCCGGGCAGAGGACGCCCTCGATCTCGTTGAGCATCCGCACGATCGTCCTGCGCCGGCGGTCGAAGGCGGTCCGCATCTCCGCGACCGCGTCGAGCGGCCCGGAGACGGCGGCCAGCGCGGCGACCTGGGCGACGTTGGAGACGTTGGAGGTGGCGTGCGACTGGAGGTTGGTCGCCGCCTTCACGACGTCCTTCGGACCGATGATCCAGCCCACCCGCCAGCCGGTCATCGCGTACGTCTTGGCGACACCGTTGACCACGACGCACTTGTCGCGGAGCTCCGGCAGGAGAGCCGGGAGCGAGGTGAACTTCGCGTCGCCGTAGACGAGGTGCTCGTAGATCTCGTCGGTCAGCACCCACAGCCCGTGCTCGACGGCCCAGCGGCCGATCGCCTCGGCCTCGGCCCCGGAGTACACCGCGCCGGTCGGGTTCGACGGCGAGACGAACAGCACGACCTTCGTCCGCTCGGTACGCGCGGCCTCCAGCTGCTCGACCGTGACCTTGTACCCGGTGGTCTCGTCGGCGACGACGTCCACCGGGACACCGCCGGCCAGCCGGATCGACTCGGGGTAGGTGGTCCAGTACGGCGCGGGGACGATGACCTCGTCGCCCGGGTCGAGGATCGCGGCGAAGGCCTCGTAGATGGCCTGCTTGCCGCCGTTGGTCACCAGGATCTGCGAGGGGTCGACCTCGTAGCCGGAGTCGCGCAGCGTCTTCGTCGCGATGGCCGCCTTGAGCTCCGGCAGCCCGCCCGCGGGGGTGTAGCGGTGGTACTTCGGGTTGCGGCACGCCTCGACCGCGGCCTCGACGATGTAGTCGGGCGTCGGGAAGTCGGGCTCACCGGCACCGAACCCGATCACCGGACGGCCGGCGGCCTTGAGGGCCTTCGCCTTGGCGTCCACGGCGAGGGTGGCGGACTCGGAGATCGCACCGACGCGGACGGAGACCCGGCGTTCGGTCGGAGAAGTGGGAGCGCTCATGCCCCCCATGGTGCACGACCGGTGGCCCCCTCGGCGCGGCCTTTCCCACGGGTGGAAGGCGTCCCCCGACCCGCCGCACGGGCCCTGGCCAGGGCCGGAACAGGGGCCCGGAGAAGCCCCCGGACACGCCCCGCCGACCCCCGTCCGGATGGCCCGCTCATCTTCTGTTCGACGCGGAGCCCGTGAACACGTACACTCACCTGTCGTTGGCCTTCACCAGCCGCACCGCAATGACTTCCTGGTCACCGGGGGACATGCGGTAGGTTGGGGAAACCACAAAGGGTCGTAGCTCAATTGGTAGAGCACTGGTCTCCAAAACCAGCGGTTGGGGGTTCAAGTCCCTCCGGCCCTGCTACACACTCCTTCGCCGGGATGTGTGCGCATGTACGTACTTCATTGCACAGCCGTGCGCGGCTCCAACGGGCGCGGCACGGCCACGACCCGGAATCAGGTGAGTAGCGTGACGGACGCCGTGGGCTCCATCGACATGCCTGATGCTGAGGATGAAGCACCCGAGTCCAAGAAGACTCGGAAGGGCGGCAAGCGCGGCAAGAAGGGCCCCTTCGGCCGTCTCGCGCTCTTCTACCGTCAGATCATCGCCGAGCTGCGCAAGGTCGTCTGGCCCACGCGCAAGCAGCTGAGCACGTACACCACCGTGGTGATTGTGTTCGTAGTCGTCATGATTGGTCTCGTTACCGTGATTGACTTCGGATTCCAGCGGGTCATCAAGTACGTCTTCGGCTGATCCCGCGGAGGGCGCCTCACCGGCGCCCCTTTCGCATGTTCCACCCATTTGTATCCAGGAAGAAGCAGCCATCGTGTCTGACCCGAACCTGAACGACGCCGCCGAGTCCGGGACGGACGCCTTCGAGTCCGCCGAGGACCAGCACGACATCGTTGAGGCCTCGGAGTCCGAGTCCTCCGAGTCCTCGGACCAGGTCGAAGCTGCTGACGAGAGCGCCGACGCCGAGCTCGACCAGGACGACTCCGACGAGGAAGACTCCGACGAGGACGACGAGGCGCTCGCCGACGAGTCCGAGGACGACGCCGACGAGGAGTCCGAGGAAGCCGCCGAGCCGGCCGCCCCCGTCGACCCCGTCGCCGCCCTGCGCGAGGAACTCCGCACCCTGCCCGGCGAGTGGTACGTCATCCACACGTACGCCGGGTACGAGAAGCGTGTGAAGGCCAACCTGGAGCAGCGCGCCGTCTCGCTCAACGTCGAGGAGTTCGTCTACCAGGCGGAAGTCCCCGAGGAAGAGATCGTCCAGATCAAGAACGGCGAGCGCAAGAACGTCCGCCAGAACAAGCTGCCGGGTTACGTCCTGGTGCGCATGGACCTGACCAACGAGTCCTGGGGCGTCGTCCGCAACACGCCCGGCGTCACCGGCTTCGTGGGCAACGCCTACGACCCGTATCCGCTGACCCTGGACGAGATCGTGAAGATGCTCGCTCCCGAGGCCGAGGAGAAGGCCGCCCGTGAGGCCGCCGAGGCCGCGGGCAAGCCGGCTCCGGCCCGTCGGGTCGAGGTCCAGGTGCTCGACTTCGAGGTGGGCGACTCGGTCACCGTCACCGACGGTCCGTTCGCGACCCTGCAGGCGACGATCAACGAGATCAACGCCGACTCGAAGAAGGTCAAGGGTCTCGTGGAGATCTTCGGCCGTGAGACCCCGGTCGAGCTCAGCTTCGACCAGATCCAGAAGAACTGACGGCTTTCGCCTCCTTCTGGACGCATGCTTACCGAGCAGGTCAGACAGGCTTCGCAGCCGGTCTGACCTGCTCGGTTTTTGGTCGCGCAGCTATACCCGTTATCGTTGTGCGGTATGCCTCCGTCCGGATGACCGGAATGGCGGCGAAACACTCTCACTAGGACCCGGAGAGAGCAATGCCTCCCAAGAAGAAGAAGATCACGGGGCTTATCAAGCTCCAGATCAACGCCGGTGCGGCCAACCCGGCTCCGCCGGTCGGCCCCGCACTGGGTCAGCACGGCGTCAACATCATGGAGTTCTGCAAGGCCTACAACGCCGCGACCGAGTCGCAGCGTGGCATGGTCGTGCCGGTGGAGATCACGGTCTACGAAGACCGCACCTTCACCTTCATCACCAAGACGCCGCCGGCCGCCAAGCTGATCCTCAAGGCCGCTGGTGTGGACAAGGGCTCCGGCGAGCCGCACAAGACCAAGGTCGCCAAGCTGACGGCCGCCCAGGTCCGCGAGATCGCCACGACCAAGCTTCCCGACCTGAACGCCAACGACCTCGACGCCGCGTCGAAGATCATCGCTGGCACCGCCCGTTCCATGGGCATCACGGTCGAAGGCTGAGTCCAGCCTCCACGGCCTCAAGTGGTAGGACCAGGCGCTGGTCCGCACCACGACTCCACACTCTGAACACACAGGAGCAGCAGTGAAGCGCAGCAAGAACCTCCGCGCTGCGGACGCGAAGATCGACCGGGAGCGTCTCTACGCCCCGCTCGAGGCCGTCCGTCTCGCCAAGGAGACCGCGTCCACCAAGTTCGACGGCACCGTCGAGGTCGCCTTCCGCCTGGGCGTCGACCCTCGCAAGGCCGACCAGATGGTCCGTGGCACCGTGAACCTCCCGCACGGCACCGGCAAGACCGCCCGGGTCCTGGTCTTCGCGACCGGTGACCGTGCTGCGGCCGCGGAAGCCGCGGGCGCCGACATCGTCGGCTCCGACGAGCTCATCGACGAGGTCGCGAAGGGCCGCCTGGACTTCGACGCCGTCGTCGCCACCCCGGACCTCATGGGCAAGGTCGGCCGCCTCGGCCGCGTGCTCGGTCCGCGTGGTCTGATGCCGAACCCGAAGACCGGCACCGTCACCCCCGATGTCGTCAAGGCTGTCAACGACATCAAGGGCGGCAAGATCGAGTTCCGCGTCGACAAGCACTCGAACCTGCACTTCATCATCGGCAAGGTCTCCTTCGACGAGACGAAGCTGGTCGAGAACTACGCCGCCGCGCTGGAGGAGATCCTCCGTCTGAAGCCGTCGGCCGCCAAGGGCCGCTACATCAAGAAGGCCGCACTGGCCACCACGATGGGCCCCGGCATCCCGCTGGACCAGAACCGCACCCGTAACCTCCTCGTCGAGGAGGACCCGGCCGCCGTCTGAGCCCCCGCGCTCACCAGGTAGCCGCGTCACGCGTGTAGATGGGCCCTGCAACCATTTGGTTGCGGGGCCCGTCTTCGTATCCGGGAGCGGCCCGTACGGAAGGGCTCGCACCGATTGCTGTCAGCCCTCTGTGCGAGGGTGGGACGACAGTACGTACGAGGGGTGGGGTTCGGAATGACGAGCAAGACACTGCGGCGCGTGTGCGTGTCGGTCGTGACGGTGACGGCGCTGTCTTCGGTGGCGGCCTGCGGGGGGTCCGACGAGGCGAGCGGCTCTGGCGGCAAGAACGGCGACAAGAGCCCTGCCGCCGCCGCGGTCGCCGTGTCGCCGATCGCCGCGCTCAAGAAGGTGCAGACGAAGGGCGACAGCGTCCACTCCGCCAAGGTGGAGAGCACCATGACCATGGGCACCACCATGTCGATGACGATGTCGGGGGGCATGGACTGGTCGGACGGTATGACCGGGGACGTCAGCATCAAGTACACCGGCGGCACCATGGGCGAGGCCATGGCGAAGATGGGCACCGACGGCACGATGCGGGCGCTGTATCTCAAGGACGCCTACTACGTGAACATGGGCGACGCCTTCGCTTCCGCCCTCGGGGGCAAGCACTGGCTCCGGTACGCCTGGGCCGATCTCGCCGCACTCACCGGTGCGTCCGGCGAGGCGGTGCAGAACCAGATCAAGAACACCACTCCCCAGGAGGGCGTGAAGGCCCTGCTGGCGGCGGGTGACGTGAAGAAGGTCGGCGCGGAGGACGTCCGGGGCGTCGCCACCACGCACTACTCCGGTGTCGTCGACGTGGCCGCGCTCACCGCCAGGAACGGCAACCTCGACGCCGCCCAGCTCCAGGAGCTCAAGGACCAGCTGGAAAAGACCGGCCTGAAGACGGAGACGATCGACGTGTGGGTCGACAAGGACGACCTGCTCGTCAAGAAGACCGAGCGGGGAGACAGCGCCGCCGGCGCGATGAACAGCACTGTCTTCTACAGCGGCTACGGCACGCCGGTGAGCGTCCAGGCGCCCGCCGCCGGGGACACGACGGACTTCAAGGAGATCGCCGGCCAGGCCGCGCAGGCCGCCTCCTGACCCCTGTCCGACCCTTCCCTTGGCCCGTGGGGTGCGGGCCCAAACCTCCCGCACCCCACGGATTCCGGACGGATTTGCCCCGCACGGTCCTGGTCGCGTAGTCTCCTTGAGAAGCCAAAGACCGCTGGTCGTTGGTGTGCCTTCGCAAGAAGGGGCGCCAACCGAAGGTTCCGTACAGACGGACGACCTGCGCAGGTGACTGTGGAACGCTCCCGGATTCGTCCGGTCGAGCCGCGCCCTGGCACTTGTGCTGGGGCGTTTCGTCTTTCCCGGCCCCTTCTGAGCGGTCCTCATCACCCGGAAGGAGGCCGACGCTCATGGCAAGGCCCGACAAGGCTGCCGCGGTAGCCGAGCTCGCGGACCAGTTCCGCAGCTCGAACGCCGCCGTGCTGACCGAGTACCGGGGTCTCACCGTGGCCCAGCTCAAGCAGCTGCGCCGTTCGCTCGGTGAGAACGCCCAGTACGCCGTGGTGAAGAACACGCTGACCAAGATCGCGGCCAACGAGGCCGGGATCGACACGCTGGACGACCTGTTCGCAGGTCCGACGGCGGTTGCCTTCGTCACCGGTGACCCGGTGGAGTCGGCGAAGGGTCTTCGTGACTTCGCCAAGGACAACCCCAACCTCATCATCAAGGGCGGTGTCCTTGACGGTAAGGCGCTGTCCGCCGATGAGTTCAAGAAGCTCGCGGACCTCGAGTCCCGCGAGGTTCTGCTCGCCAAGCTGGCAGGTGCCATGAAGGGCAAGCAGTCTCAGGCTGCCGCACTCTTCCAGGCGCTCCCCTCGAAGTTCGTCCGCACCGCGGAAGCTCTTCGTGCCAAGAAGGAAGAGCAGGGCGGTGCCGGTACGCCGGCGCCCGCCGAGGCTGCCGAGTAATCACTCAGCGGTCCAGCGGGCCCTTCGTACGCCCGCCGACATATACATCCGGCACCTGCCGACTTAGTGGAAGGACGCCATCATGGCGAAGCTGTCCCAGGAAGAGCTGCTCGAGCAGTTCGAGACCCTGACCCTCATCGAGCTCTCCGAGTTCGTCAAGGCGTTCGAGGAGAAGTTCGACGTCACGGCCGCCGCCCCGGTCGCCGTTGCCGCCGCCGGTGGCGCTGCCGCCGTCGAGGCCGTCGAGGAGCAGGACGAGTTCGACGTCATCCTCACGGGTGCCGGCGAGAAGAAGATCCAGGTCATCAAGGTCGTGCGTGAGCTGACCTCCCTCGGCCTGAAGGAGGCCAAGGACCTCGTCGACGGCGCTCCGAAGCCCGTCCTCGAGAAGGTCGCCAAGGAGGCCGCCGAGAAGGCTGCCGAGTCCCTCAAGGGCGCCGGCGCCTCCGTCGAGGTCAAGTGACTTCACGAGTCTTCTGACTCATCAGTGACGCCCCTGCCGTGAGGCGGGGTCCGTCGCGAACGCGAAGGGCGATCACCCGACCGGGTGGTCGCCCTTCGGCGTATCCGAGTCGCCCGCCTTGCTCTTCCGCCGGTGGGTAGTAGGGTGATCATCGCCGTACGCCACCTGAGGGCGCCGGTGAGGACCCAGGAGCCCCGGAGCGGGCTTCAGGGGGCGCGAGCGGGCCGGGGGGCCTTGACGAACCGCACGCGGCGCGCAATTCTCAGGACGCGTCTTCATCTCGATCCTCATCCGAGGCATGGATCGGATACGAAGCGGGAAGTAAAGAAGCGCGCGGCACGAGCCGCGCGAGGGCTGAAAAGGTGTTGAGAACAGCTGTTGACAGCGACGCGGGTCTCTGAGAACCCCGACTGGACATCAGTGTGCCGCTTGGCTACACTGTCCCTTTGCGCTGCCTGTTAGCTGCCTCCTGCCCGTCACCAGGGGCATGCCCACGCTTGAGCATCGATGACAGATTCTCCCTGAACTGGGATTTCCGTCTTCGTGTCGGCATGGGACCGGTACGCGCGTAGTGAGTCCGAGCCCTCGGAAGGACCCCCTCTTGGCCGCCTCGCGCAACGCCTCGACCGCGAATACGAACAACGGTGCCAGCACCGCCCCGCTGCGCATCTCCTTTGCAAAGATCAAGGAGCCCCTCGAGGTTCCGAACCTCCTCGCGCTGCAGACCGAGAGCTTTGACTGGCTCCTCGGTAATGCCGCCTGGAAGGCTCGCGTCGAGGCTGCTCTGGACAGTGGACAAGACGTCCCCACCAAGTCCGGCCTCGAGGAAATCTTCGAAGAGATCTCCCCGATCGAGGACTTCTCCGGGTCGATGTCGCTCACGTTCCGCGACCACCGATTCGAGCCCCCGAAGAACTCGATCGACGAGTGCAAGGAGCGCGACTTCACCTTCGCCGCCCCGCTCTTCGTCACCGCCGAGTTCACCAACAACGAGACCGGCGAGATCAAGTCCCAGACGGTCTTCATGGGCGACTTCCCGCTCATGACCAACAAGGGCACCTTCGTCATCAACGGCACCGAGCGTGTCGTGGTGTCGCAGCTCGTCCGTTCCCCCGGCGTCTACTTCGATTCCTCGATCGACAAGACGTCCGACAAGGACATCTACTCCGCCAAGATCATCCCGTCCCGGGGTGCCTGGCTGGAGATGGAGATCGACAAGCGCGACATGGTCGGTGTCCGCATCGACCGCAAGCGCAAGCAGTCGGTCACCGTCCTCCTCAAGGCTCTCGGCTGGACGACCGAGCAGATCCTGGAGGAGTTCGGCGAGTACGAGTCGATGCGCGCCACCCTGGAGAAGGACCACACCCAGGGCCAGGACGACGCACTGCTCGACATCTACCGCAAGCTGCGCCCGGGTGAGCCGCCGACCCGCGAGGCCGCTCAGACGCTGCTCGAGAACCTCTACTTCAACCCGAAGCGCTACGACCTCGCGAAGGTCGGCCGCTACAAGGTGAACAAGAAGCTCGGCGCCGACGAGCCGCTGGACGCCGGCGTGCTCACCACCGACGACGTCATCGCGACCATCAAGTACCTGGTCAAGCTGCACGCCGGTGAGACCGAGACGGTCGGCGAGTCCGGACGTTCGATCGTCGTCGAGACCGACGACATCGACCACTTCGGCAACCGCCGCCTGCGCAACGTCGGCGAGCTGATCCAGAACCAGGTCCGCACGGGTCTCGCCCGTATGGAGCGCGTCGTGCGTGAGCGCATGACGACCCAGGACGTCGAGGCGATCACGCCGCAGACCCTGATCAACATCCGGCCGGTCGTCGCCTCCATCAAGGAGTTCTTCGGCACCAGCCAGCTGTCGCAGTTCATGGACCAGAACAACCCGCTGTCGGGTCTCACCCACAAGCGCCGCCTGTCGGCTCTTGGCCCGGGTGGTCTCTCCCGTGAGCGGGCCGGCTTCGAGGTCCGAGACGTGCACCCGTCCCACTACGGACGCATGTGCCCGATCGAGACCCCTGAAGGCCCGAACATCGGTCTGATCGGTTCGCTCGCCTCGTACGGCCGCGTCAACGCGTTCGGCTTCATCGAGACGCCGTACCGCAAGGTCACCGACGGCCAGGTCACCGACGAGGTCGACTACATCACGGCCGACGAGGAGGACCGCTACGTCATCGCCCAGGCGAACGCGACCCTCTCCGACGAGCTGCGCTTCACCGAGCCCCGCGTCCTGGTCCGCCGCCGCGGCGGTGAGGTCGACTACGTGCCGCCGGCCGAGGTCGACTACATGGACGTCTCGCCGCGCCAGATGGTGTCCGTCGCCACCGCGATGATCCCCTTCCTGGAGCACGACGACGCCAACCGTGCCCTCATGGGCGCGAACATGATGCGTCAGGCCGTCCCGCTCATCAAGAGCGAGGCGCCCCTCGTCGGCACCGGCATGGAGTACCGCTGCGCCACCGACGCCGGTGACGTGCTGAAGGCCGAGAAGGACGGTGTGGTCCAGGAGGTCTCCGCGGACTACATCACCGTCACGAACGACGACGGCACGTACACCACGTACCGCATCGCCAAGTTCATGCGCTCCAACCAGGGCACCTCGGTCAACCAGAAGGTCGTCGTGTCCGAGGGAGACCGGGTCGTCGCCGACCAGGTGCTCGCCGACGGTCCGGCCACCGAGAACGGTGAGATGGCCCTGGGCAAGAACCTGCTCGTGGCGTTCATGCCGTGGGAGGGTCACAACTACGAGGACGCGATCATCCTGTCGCAGCGCCTCGTGCAGGACGACGTCCTCTCCTCGATCCACATCGAGGAGCACGAGGTCGACGCCCGTGACACCAAGCTCGGCCCGGAGGAGATCACCCGGGACATCCCGAACGTCTCCGAAGAGGTCCTCGCCGACCTCGACGAGCGCGGCATCATCCGTATCGGTGCCGAGGTCGTCGCCGGTGACATCCTCGTCGGCAAGGTCACGCCCAAGGGCGAGACCGAGCTGACCCCCGAGGAGCGCCTGCTCCGCGCGATCTTCGGTGAGAAGGCGCGCGAAGTGCGCGACACCTCGCTGAAGGTGCCGCACGGTGAGATCGGCAAGGTCATCGGCGTCCGCGTCTTCGACCGCGAAGAGGGCGACGAGCTGCCGCCGGGCGTGAACCAGCTGGTCCGCGTCTACGTCGCGCAGAAGCGCAAGATCACCGATGGTGACAAGCTCGCCGGCCGTCACGGCAACAAGGGCGTCATCTCGAAGATCCTGCCGATCGAGGACATGCCGTTCCTGGAGGACGGCACCCCGGTCGACATCATCCTCAACCCGCTGGGTGTCCCGTCCCGAATGAACCCGGGACAGGTCCTGGAGATCCACCTCGGCTGGCTCGCCAGCCGCGGCTGGGACGTCTCCGGCCTCGGTGACGAGTGGGCCAAGCGGCTCCAGGCCATCGGTGCCGACCAGGTCGCCCCCGGCACCAACGTCGCCACGCCCGTCTTCGACGGTGCGCGCGAGGACGAGATCTCCGGCCTGTTCAACGCCACGATCCCGAACCGCGACGGCGCCCGCCTGGTGCAGCCCACCGGAAAGGCCAACCTGTTCGACGGCCGTTCCGGAGAGCCGTTCCCGGAGCCGGTCTCGGTCGGTTACATGTACATCCTCAAGCTGCACCACCTGGTCGACGACAAGCTCCACGCTCGTTCGACCGGCCCGTACTCCATGATCACCCAGCAGCCGCTCGGTGGTAAGGCTCAGTTCGGTGGTCAGCGCTTCGGAGAGATGGAGGTGTGGGCGCTCGAGGCTTATGGCGCCGCTTACGCCCTCCAGGAGCTGCTGACGATCAAGTCCGACGACGTGACCGGCCGCGTGAAGGTCTACGAGGCCATCGTCAAGGGCGAGAACATCCCTGAGCCGGGCATCCCTGAGTCCTTCAAGGTGCTCATCAAGGAAATGCAGTCGCTCTGCCTCAACGTGGAGGTGCTGTCCTCGGACGGCATGTCCATCGAGATGCGCGACACGGACGAGGACGTCTTCCGCGCGGCGGAGGAACTCGGTATCGACCTGTCCCGGCGCGAGCCGAGCAGCGTCGAAGAGGTCTGACGGGTAGGCCGGCCGGATCCCCGTGATCCGGCCGGCCCTCCCGGGACCCGTTCAGACCATTGCTGAAGTGCCCCATCTTTTCGCTTGACGGCGAGGGGCTCGAACCCCCGAAAGAGGGATTGACGACAAGTGCTCGACGTCAACTTCTTCGACGAGCTGCGGATCGGCCTTGCCACCGCGGACGACATCCGGACCTGGTCCCACGGCGAAGTGAAGAAGCCGGAGACCATCAACTACCGCACGCTCAAGCCCGAAAAGGACGGACTCTTCTGCGAGAAGATCTTCGGTCCGACCCGGGACTGGGAGTGCTACTGCGGCAAGTACAAGCGTGTCCGCTTCAAGGGCATCATCTGTGAGCGCTGTGGCGTCGAGGTCACGCGCGCCAAGGTGCGCCGCGAGCGCATGGGCCACATCGAGCTTGCCGCTCCCGTCACCCACATCTGGTACTTCAAGGGCGTCCCGTCGCGCCTCGGATACCTGCTGGACCTCGCGCCGAAGGACCTCGAAAAGGTCATCTACTTCGCCGCGTACATGATCACGTTCGTCGACGAGGAGCGCCGCACGCGCGACCTCCCGTCGCTGGAGGCCCACGTCTCCGTCGAGCGTCAGCAGGTCGAGAACCGTCGCGACTCCGACCTGGAGAACCGCGCCAAGAAGCTCGAGACCGACCTGGGCGAGCTGGAGGCCGAGGGCGCCAAGGCCGACGTGCGCCGCAAGGTGCGCGAAGGTGCCGAGCGCGAGATGAAGCAGCTGCGCGACCGTGCGCAGCGCGAGATCGACCGTCTCGACGAGGTGTGGAGCCGCTTCAAGAACCTCAAGGTCCAGGACCTCGAGGGCGACGAGCTGCTCTACCGCGAGCTGCGTGACCGCTTCGGCACGTACTTCGACGGCTGCATGGGCGCCGCCGCGCTGCAGAAGCGCCTGGAGTCCTTCGACCTCGACGAGGAGGCCGAGCGCCTCCGCGAGATCATCCGTTCCGGCAAGGGCCAGAAGAAGACCCGTGCGCTCAAGCGCCTCAAGGTCGTCTCCGCGTTCCTGCAGACCAGCAACAAGCCCAAGGGCATGGTGCTCGACTGCGTGCCGGTCATCCCGCCGGACCTGCGTCCGATGGTGCAGCTGGACGGTGGCCGCTTCGCGACCTCCGACCTGAACGACCTGTACCGCCGCGTGATCAACCGCAACAACCGCCTGAAGCGCCTTCTCGACCTCGGTGCCCCCGAGATCATCGTGAACAACGAGAAGCGCATGCTCCAGGAGGCCGTCGACGCGCTGTTCGACAACGGCCGTCGTGGTCGCCCGGTCACGGGCCCCGGCAACCGTCCGCTGAAGTCCCTGAGCGACATGCTCAAGGGCAAGCAGGGCCGTTTCCGTCAGAACCTCCTCGGCAAGCGTGTGGACTACTCCGCGCGTTCCGTGATCGTCGTCGGCCCGCAGCTCAAGCTGCACCAGTGCGGTCTGCCGAAGGCCATGGCCCTGGAGCTCTTCAAGCCGTTCGTGATGAAGCGCCTGGTGGACCTGAACCACGCGCAGAACATCAAGTCGGCGAAGCGCATGGTCGAGCGTGGCCGCACCGTCGTGTACGACGTCCTCGAAGAGGTCATCGCCGAACACCCGGTGCTGCTGAACCGTGCACCCACCCTGCACCGCCTCGGCATCCAGGCCTTCGAGCCCCAGCTGGTCGAGGGCAAGGCCATCCAGATCCACCCGCTCGTCTGCACCGCGTTCAACGCGGACTTCGACGGTGACCAGATGGCCGTGCACCTGCCGCTCTCCGCGGAGGCGCAGGCCGAGGCCCGCATCCTGATGCTGTCCTCGAACAACATCCTGAAGCCGGCCGACGGTCGCCCCGTCACCATGCCGACCCAGGACATGGTGCTGGGTCTCTTCTTCCTCACCACGGACGAAGAGGGCCGCAACGTCAAGGGCACGGACCGCGCGTTCGGCTCCACGGCCGAGGCCACCATGGCCTTCGACGCCCGCGAGCTGTCGCTGCAGGCGAAGGTCGACATCCGCTTCCCGGTGGGCACCATCCCGCCGCGTGGCTGGGTGCCGCCGGTCGCCGAAGAGGGCGAGCCCGAGTACCAGCCGGGCGACACCTTCCGTCTGCGTACGAGCCTGGGCCGCGCGCTCTTCAACGAGCTGCTGCCCGAGGACTACCCGTTCGTCGACTACTCGGTGGGCAAGAAGCAGCTCTCCGAGATCGTCAACGACCTGGCCGAGCGCTACCCCAAGGTCATCGTGGCGGCGACGCTCGACAACCTGAAGGCGGCCGGTTTTCACTGGGCGACCCGCTCCGGTGTGACCGTCGCGGTCTCCGACATCGTCGTTCCCGAGGCCAAGAAGGCCATCGTGCGCGGCTACGAGGAGCAGGACGAGAAGGTCCAGAAGCAGTACGAGCGTGGTCTGATCACCAAGGACGAGCGCACGCAGGAGCTCATCGCGATCTGGACCAAGGCGACCAACGAGGTTGCCGAGGCGATGAACGCGAACTTCCCCAAGGTGAACCCCATCTTCATGATGGTTGACTCGGGTGCCCGAGGAAACATGATGCAGATGCGTCAGATCGCCGGTATGCGTGGTCTGGTGTCGAACGCCAAGAACGAGACGATTCCGCGTCCCATCAAGGCGTCGTTCCGTGAGGGCCTCACCGTCCTCGAGTACTTCATCTCCACGCACGGTGCCCGTAAGGGTCTGGCCGACACCGCGCTGCGTACCGCCGACTCGGGTTACCTGACCCGTCGTCTGGTGGACGTCTCGCAGGACGTGATCATCCGCGAAGAGGACTGTGGCACCGACCGCGGCCTCAAGCTGAAGATCGCCGTCAAGGGCGAGGACGGTGTCCTGCGCAAGACGGACGACGTCGAGACCTCGGTGTACGCCCGCATGCTGGCCGAGGACGTCGTCATCGACGGCAAGGTCATCGCGCCGGCCAACGTGGACCTCGGTGACGTGCTCATCGACGCCCTCGTCAACGCGGGTGTCGAGGAGGTCAAGACGCGTTCCGTCCTGACCTGTGAGTCCGCGGTCGGCACCTGTGCCTTCTGCTACGGACGCTCGCTCGCCACCGGCAAGCTGGTCGACATCGGTGAGGCGGTCGGCATCATCGCCGCCCAGTCCATCGGTGAGCCCGGTACCCAGCTGACGATGCGTACCTTCCACACCGGTGGTGTGGCCGGTGACGACATCACGCAGGGTCTGCCCCGTGTCGTCGAGCTCTTCGAGGCTCGTACGCCGAAGGGTGTCGCTCCGATCTCCGAGGCCGCAGGCCGCATCCGGATCGAAGAGACCGAGAAGACCAAGAAGATCATCGTCACGCCGGACGACGGCAGCGAAGAGACTCCCTTCCCGATCTCCAAGCGCTCCAAGGTGCTCGTCCGCGAGGGCGACCACGTGGAGGTCGGCCAGAAGCTGACCTTCGGTGCGACCAACCCGCACGACGTGCTGCGCATCCTCGGCCAGCGTGCGGTCCAGGTCCACCTGGTCGGCGAAGTCCAGAAGGTCTACAACTCGCAGGGTGTGTCGATCCACGACAAGCACATCGAGATCATCATCCGGCAGATGCTCCGCCGCGTGACGATCATCGAGTCCGGCGACGCGGAGCTCCTGCCGGGCGAGCTCGTCGAGCGCTCGAAGTTCGAGACCGAGAACCGTCGTGTGGTCACCGAGGGCGGACACCCCGCCTCCGGCCGTCCGCAGCTGATGGGTATCACCAAGGCCTCGCTGGCCACCGAGTCGTGGCTGTCGGCGGCGTCCTTCCAGGAGACGACCAGGGTTCTGACCGACGCGGCGATCAACGCCAAGTCGGACTCCCTGATCGGCCTCAAGGAGAACGTCATCATCGGTAAGCTCATCCCGGCCGGTACGGGCCTCGCCCGCTACCGCAACATCCGGGTCGAGCCGACCGAGGAAGCCAAGGCCGCGATGTACTCGGCCGTCGGCTACGACGACATCGACTACTCGCCGTTCGGCACCGGCTCCGGCCAGGCCGTTCCGCTGGAGGACTACGACTACGGTCCGTACAACCAGTAAGCGAGTCGCTTGATCGGTCCGCAGGGCGGTCACCCCGGAAGGGGTGGCCGCCCTGCGGCGTTGTGCGGGGGATTTTCGTGAGTGGCCCGCATCAGGTTTTCCGTGCCGGTAGAGTCCGGCGCCCGCACGCGCCGGCCGGCACGCGTGGGATCGGGGGGCGTGGGCATGGAGACGACACGGGTGTTCTTCGGCGTGGCGGCGGCGCTGGCGACGCCCTGGGGGGCCGACTGGCACCGTACGAGACCGGCTGCCACGGTGCTGTTCGCAGGTCTCTACGGTGCCTACGCGATAGCGCCGTACGTCGGGGACGGGCGGGCGTGGTCCGCGTGGGCCGCGGCTGTGCTGATGGCCGTCGGCTCGGTACTGGTCATGAGGGCGCCGGGAGCTCCGGGCTTCGGGTTCTCCCTGTCTCTTCCGCTGACTTCGGGTCCGGCCCGGGCCACTCGACGGGCGGGGCTGGCTCTGCTGACCCTCGCTGTGGTCATGGGCTTGTGGACGGCGGGCGGAACGACGAAAGTCCTCAGCCTCGAATTCGTCCTCAGCGACCGGGTGTCCGTGTTCGTCTCGGCGCTGCTGGTAGCCGTGTTCGGCGGAGGAGCGCTGGCGGCCCTGGCCACGGCGCCGGTCCGCGTCGAGGTGGAATCCCTGCCCGCGGGACCGGACAGGGATCGTGCGCTCGACTTCATGAGCGGCAGCCGGACGATCGGTCTGCTGGAGCGGGGACTCCTCTTCGCTTTCATCGGCGCCGGCCAGCCGGAGGCCGCCGCGCTGGTGCTCGCCGCCAAGTCACTGGCGAGGGTCCCGACGAACGATCACGGCAAGTACGCCTCGGAGTACTTCCTCATCGGTACGCTGGCGAGTGTCATCGCTTCGCTCGCGATGGGCATGGCCGCTCGGTCAGCAGTGGGACTGCCCACCTTCTAGGAAGAGGCAATCTTGAACCTGCCCGAGCATCCGATCGTGAGGAAGCTCATGTCCCTGGGCCTGGAGCTCGGCGACTACGTGATCGCGGGAAGCGGACCTCTGCTCGCGCACGGACTGCGCCGGACGGTGGGAGACCTCGACATCGTCGCCAGGGGCGATGCCTGGAGAGCGGCCACCAAACTCTCAGCTCCGGTGCATGCCCCTTCGGGGCGTGGCTCCATGGTGCTGCTCTTCGAGGGCGACCTGGAGATCTTCGACACCTGGCTTCCCGGCACTGTGGGTGCCGACGCGCTCATCGACGGTGCGGAATGGATCCAGGGGCTGCCGTTCTGCCCCCTGGAGGTGGTTCTCGGCTGGAAGGAGAGGTCGCCCCGCGGGAAGGACCGGGAGGACGCACTCCTGATCCGGAAATACCTCGGCGGTAAATGCGCGGGCCAGGACTGACCACCGCAGCGACCAGGGCTTTCCTCGGCCCGGCCGGCTCACCGGTGTTCTTCCGACGCGACCTGAGCGGTTACCCGGTGTGCACCGCGGGGGTGTCCCCGCGGGGGGACGGGCCGTCGCGCGTCCGGCCGCGCCCCATTTGTTTTGACCCAAGTCGATGAGGTAGGTACGCTCAAGCCTTGTGCCTGGGGTGTGCCTGGGCTCGGCATGCGTGTCCTCAGCCGCAAGCCGGGTCCGGACAAGGGCCACCGCAATCTGCGCTTCATCCGTAGTTTTCCGGCAGAGGCTTGCAGTATTCGACACACCCGACCGCGTGGGTCGGCGACGTTCCAGGTTAGTTTCAACGAACGGCACACAGAAACCGGAGAAGTAGTGCCTACGATCCAGCAGCTGGTCCGGAAGGGCCGGCAGGACAAGGTCGAGAAGAACAAGACGCCCGCACTCGAGGGTTCGCCCCAGCGCCGCGGCGTCTGCACGCGTGTCTTCACGACCACCCCGAAGAAGCCGAACTCGGCGCTCCGTAAGGTCGCGCGTGTGCGTCTGACCTCCGGCATCGAGGTCACGGCCTACATCCCGGGTGAGGGACACAACCTGCAGGAGCACTCCATCGTGCTCGTGCGTGGTGGCCGTGTGAAGGACCTGCCGGGTGTTCGTTACAAGATCATCCGCGGCTCGCTCGACACCCAGGGTGTCAAGAACCGCAAGCAGGCCCGCAGCCGCTACGGCGCCAAGAAGGAGAAGTAAGAATGCCTCGTAAGGGCCCCGCCCCGAAGCGCCCGGTCATCATCGACCCGGTCTACAGCTCTCCTCTTGTCACGTCGCTGATCAACAAGATCCTGCTCGACGGCAAGCGTTCCACCGCCGAGCGGATCGTGTACGGCGCCATGGAAGGCCTCCGCGAGAAGACCGGCAACGACCCGGTCATCACGCTGAAGCGCGCGCTTGAGAACGTCAAGCCCGCCCTTGAGGTCAAGTCCCGCCGTGTCGGTGGCGCCACCTACCAGGTGCCGATCGAGGTCAAGCCCGGTCGCGCGTCCACCCTCGCTCTGCGCTGGCTCGTCGGTTACTCCCGCGCCCGTCGTGAGAAGACCATGACCGAGCGCCTCATGAACGAGCTGCTCGACGCCTCCAACGGCCTCGGTGCGGCCGTCAAGAAGCGCGAGGACACCCACAAGATGGCCGAGTCCAACAAGGCCTTCGCGCACTACCGCTGGTAGTCGTTACCCACATCGAGACCGAGAGAAGACTGAAGCCTTATGGCTACCACTTCGCTTGACCTGGCCAAGGTCCGCAACATTGGGATCATGGCCCACATCGACGCGGGCAAGACGACCACCACTGAGCGGATCCTGTTCTACACCGGCGTTTCGTACAAGATCGGTGAAGTCCACGACGGCGCTGCCACGATGGACTGGATGGAGCAGGAGCAGGAGCGCGGCATCACGATCACGTCTGCCGCGACGACCTGCCACTGGCCCCTCGAAGATGTCGATCACACGATCAACATCATCGACACCCCCGGCCACGTGGACTTCACCGTCGAGGTGGAGCGTTCGCTCCGCGTCCTCGACGGCGCTGTGACGGTGTTCGACGGCGTTGCCGGTGTCGAACCCCAGTCCGAGACTGTCTGGCGTCAGGCGGACCGCTACGGCGTCCCGCGTATCTGTTTCGTCAACAAGCTCGACCGGACCGGTGCCGACTTCCTGCGCTGCGTCGACATGATCGTGGACCGCCTCGGCGCCACCCCGATCGTGATGCAGCTGCCGATCGGTGCCGAGGCCGACTTCGAGGGCGTTGTGGACCTGGTCCGCATGAAGGCCTTCGTCTGGTCCGCCGAGGCGTCCAAGGGCGAGATGTACGACGTCGTCGACATCCCGGCCAACCTCGTGGAGCTGGCCGAGGAGTACCGCGCCAAGCTCGTCGAGACCGTCGCCGAGAACGACGACCAGCTGATGGAGCTCTTCCTGGAGGGCACCGAGCCCACCGAGGAGCAGCTCTACGCCGCCGTGCGTCGTATCACCATTGCCTCCGGCAAGGGTGGGGACACCACGGTCACCCCGGTGTTCTGTGGTACCGCGTTCAAGAACAAGGGCGTTCAGCCCCTGCTCGACGCGGTCGTCCGCTACCTGCCGTCGCCGCTGGACGTCGAGGGCATCGACGGCCACGCGGTCAACGACGCCGACGAGGTCATCACCCGCAAGCCGTCTGTGGACGAGCCGCTCGCCGCGCTCGCCTTCAAGATCGCGAGCGACCCGCACCTCGGCAAGCTCACCTTCATCCGGGTTTACTCGGGTCGCCTGGAGGCCGGCACCGCGGTGCTGAACTCCGTCAAGGGCAAGAAGGAGCGCATCGGCAAGATCTACCGTATGCACGCGAACAAGCGTGAGGAGATCGAGTCGGTGGGCGCCGGTGACATCGTCGCCGTCATGGGCCTGAAGCAGACCACCACGGGTGAGACGCTGTCCGACGACAAGAACCCGGTGATCCTGGAGTCCATGGACTTCCCGGCGCCGGTCATCGAGGTCGCCATCGAGCCCAAGTCCAAGGGTGACCAGGAGAAGCTGGGTGTAGCCATCCAGCGTCTCGCGGAGGAGGACCCCTCCTTCCGTGTTCACTCGGACGAGGAGACCGGCCAGACCATCATCGGTGGTATGGGCGAGCTCCACCTCGACATCCTCGTCGACCGTATGCGTCGCGAGTTCAAGGTCGAGGCGAACGTCGGCAAGCCCCAGGTCGCGTACCGCGAGACGATCCGCAAGGCCGTCGAGCGTCATGACTACACCCACAAGAAGCAGACCGGTGGTACCGGTCAGTTCGCCAAGGTGCAGATCGCGATCGAGCCGATCGAGGGCGGCGACGCCTCGTACGAGTTCGTGAACAAGGTCACCGGTGGCCGTATCCCCCGGGAGTACATCCCCTCGGTGGACGCGGGTGCGCAGGAGGCCATGCAGTTCGGCATCCTGGCCGGCTACGAGATGACTGGCGTCCGCGTCATTCTTCTCGACGGTGGCTACCACGAGGTCGACTCCTCGGAGCTCGCGTTCAAGATCGCCGGTTCGCAGGCCTTCAAGGAGGCCGCGCGCAAGGCTTCTCCCGTCATTCTCGAGCCCATGATGGCCGTTGAGGTCACCACGCCCGAGGACTACATGGGTGAGGTCATCGGCGACATCAACTCCCGCCGTGGCCAGATCCAGGCCATGGAGGAGCGCCACGGTGCTCGCATCGTGAAGGGCCTCGTGCCCCTCTCGGAGATGTTCGGCTACGTCGGAGACCTCCGTAGCAAGACCTCGGGTCGCGCAAGCTACTCGATGCAGTTCGACTCCTACGCCGAGGTTCCGCGGAACGTCGCCGAGGAGATCATCGCGAAGGCCAAGGGCGAGTAACTCTCCCGAGCTCACGCTTTAGGCTTGTCACCGGAGCCTGGTGGGCATTCACCGCAACGCGCGAGTGTTGCGGTGAATGCCCCGGGCTCCGGCATCCCAGCAAAGATCACCTGGCGCCGATGAAGCAAGGCGTACAGAACCACTCCCCAGGAGGACCCAGTGGCGAAGGCGAAGTTCGAGCGGACTAAGCCCCACGTCAACATCGGCACCATCGGTCACATCGACCACGGTAAGACGACCCTCACGGCCGCCATTACCAAGGTGCTGCACGACGCGTTCCCCGACCTGAACGAGGCCTCGGCCTTCGACCAGATCGACAAGGCTCCCGAAGAGCGTCAGCGTGGAATCACGATCTCCATCGCGCACGTCGAGTACCAGACGGAGTCGCGTCACTACGCGCACGTCGACTGCCCGGGTCACGCTGACTACATCAAGAACATGATCACGGGTGCCGCGCAGATGGACGGCGCCATCCTCGTGGTCGCCGCCACCGACGGCCCGATGCCGCAGACCAAGGAGCACGTGCTCCTGGCCCGCCAGGTCGGCGTTCCGTACATCGTCGTCGCCCTGAACAAGGCCGACATGGTGGACGACGAGGAGATCCTGGAGCTCGTCGAGCTCGAGGTCCGTGAGCTCCTCTCCGAGTACGAGTTCCCGGGCGACGACCTGCCGGTCGTCAAGGTCTCGGCGCTCAAGGCGCTCGAGGGCGACAAGGAGTGGGGCCAGTCGGTCCTGAACCTGATGGCCGCCGTCGACGAGTCGATCCCGCAGCCCGAGCGCGACGTCGACAAGCCGTTCCTGATGCCGATCGAGGACGTCTTCACGATCACCGGTCGTGGCACCGTCGTCACCGGTCGTATCGAGCGTGGTGTCCTGAAGGTCAACGAGACCGTTGACATCGTGGGCATCAAGCAGGAGAAGACCACCACCACGGTCACCGGCATCGAGATGTTCCGCAAGCTGCTCGACGAGGGCCAGGCCGGTGAGAACGTCGGTCTGCTCCTCCGTGGCATCAAGCGCGAGGACGTCGAGCGCGGCCAGGTCATCATCAAGCCCGGTTCGGTCACGCCGCACACCGAGTTCGAGGCCCAGTCCTACATCCTGTCGAAGGACGAGGGTGGCCGTCACACCCCGTTCTTCAACAACTACCGCCCGCAGTTCTACTTCCGTACCACGGACGTGACCGGCGTCGTGACCCTCCCCGAGGGCACCGAGATGGTCATGCCGGGCGACAACACGATCATGAACGTCGTGCTGATCCAGCCCGTCGCCATGGAAGAGGGCCTGAAGTTCGCCATCCGTGAGGGTGGCCGGACCGTGGGCGCCGGCCAGGTCACCAAGATCATCAAGTAATTACTTGATCGTCTGACCTGGTTGCTCCTCACTGAGCACCGAGAAGGGCCCCGTCCCGCCGCGCGAGCGGTGGGACGGGGCCCTTCTTTTTGTGTGCGGACGGACGTGCGCGCGGTTGGTGGGTGCGGCCCGTCGTTATGCGCGGGCCGCCGCGGCCGCCGCGCCGATCTTCGGGGCCAGCTGTTGGACGGCCCATTCGACGCTGTGCGGGGTCGGCTCCGAGAGGGCCTCGGCCAGGGCGGGATCGAGGGGGATGTACCGGCCGTCGGTGACGGCCCGCATCGCGCGGAAGGCGGGGGTCTTCTCCAGGGTGGAGAGGGCGTCCGTCGTGCCGGCGGCGAAGACGATGTCGGTGTCGGTCTGCCCGACCTGCGCGTAGTCGAGGTAGGCGCGTGCGGGGTTGCTGGAATCGGGGAGCAGGGCCGTGAGTTCGTTGAGCTTGATCCCGAACTTCCGCAGCACGCGAGCCGAGGTGTCCTCGCGCGATTTCACCGCCCCGACGCCGTGGGGCATGGGGGAGACCAGCAGGTTGAAGCGGGTACCGACGATGGCGGGGAAGGCGGCGCGGGCGTCGAGCGCGGTCTGTTCGGCGGCGCTGATCAGCTGTTCGCCCTGATCCTTGACGCCGAGCGCCTTGGCGATGATGCGGGTGCTGGTCTGCCAGGGGTCCGCGTCGGGGCCCTTGGTGTAGTGCACGACGGGCGCTATGGCGGAGAGCTTCGGGTACAGCGGGTCGAGGGTGCGGTCCCGGGTCGCCAGGATCACGTCCGGTTTGTACGAGGCGACCTGGGCGACGAGGTCGCCGTCGGCCCGGAGCAGGTGGGGCTGCTTGCCGGTGAGGGCGGTCTTGGTCCAGGGCGTGATGCCGCCGGGGACTCCCTCGGCTGCGGCGGGCATGGCCACCGGCTTGAAGCCGAGGGAGAGCGCTATGTCGGCGCTGGCGCTGTCCAGTGCCACGACGGTACGAGGCTTTCCCTGGATCTTCGCCGTGCCGAGTCTGCCCTCGACCGAGATGACGGGGGCCGTGGCATCGGCCGTGCAGGCGGTGGCCAGCAGCAGGGCGGAGACGGTGCCGACGAGTGCACCGGTCCGGATGCGGGTGTTCATGCTTCTCCTTGACTCGCTCCCCGCGACAGTAGCCCGATTCGCACGCACGTACGTTCTTGGATTGTGTAATTCCGGTTGCTCGGGCCACCGGGGCGGGAAGCGCGGGCGGCGGGAGCCTGCCCACGATCCGGGCGGGTCTATCCCCGCTCCGGAAGCGCGCCCCGGCTGTGCCCGCTCTCCCGCCTGCGCCCGCCTTTCGGCCCCTGCCCGCGTGCCTGCGCCCGCCTTTCGGCCCCAGCTCGCGCGTTTGCGCCCCGGGCTCAGTCGGTGACGGCCGCCGAGGCGTTACGGACCGGGCGGCGCACCATGTACACGTCGATCGGGTCCTGGCTCTCCTCCACGAAGCCGTGGCGCTCGTACAGCGGGCGTGCGGCGCTGCCCTGGACGACGATCAGCCGGACCTCCGTGCCTGCCTCGTCGGCGCGGGTGAGCAGTGACCGCAGGACGGCGGTACCCACACCGCGGCCCTGCACCTCGGGGGTGAGGTAGAAGTTCTCCAGCCAGCGACCCCGCTCGGCGGGGCGCAGGGTCACGCTTCCGGCGAAAGCCCCGTCCACCTCGATGACCGAGGTGTGCTCGGGGACGAAGTTGTCGCGCAGCCGCTGGCGTACGCGGTGCTCGTCGTACCGTCCGAGGCGCTCCAGGTCCGGCCGCATGACGACGGCGCGCAGCTCCGCGATCGTTTCGAGGTCACCGGGGAGCGCGGGGCGCAGGGCCCAGGCGGCAGCCACGGGGGGCAAGGTGCTGTTGTTCATCCGCCAAGTATCAAGTGTTCCCTCCCGACGGGCACCGCCCGGTCGCGGTCGGTGCAGCCCCTGCGGGGAGCCGGGCGGGGAGGCGTGGGTAACGTCGCCCCGACGAGCGGCCGTTGACCCCGTACGAGAGAAGGAACCCGATGTCCGAGCGAGCCCTGCTGATCATGGACGTCCAGACACTCATCGTCGACCGGCTTGCCGGGCCGGGGTATCTGGACCGGTTGGGGGAGGCCGTCGACCACGCCCGGAGCGAGGGGATGCGGGTCATCCACGTGACGGTCGGGTTCCGCCCCGGTGCGCCCGAGATCCACCCGCGCAACAAGATGTTCGCCGGACTGGCGGGGCGCCGGGCGGCGTCCGCGGGGGTGGACCCCAACCCGATCCATCCCCGGGTGGAGATCCGGCCGGAGGACGTCGTGGTCGTGAAGCGGCGGGTGAGCGGTTTCGCGGGCAGCGACCTCGACATGGTGTTGCGGGCCGGCGGGATCGAGCACCTGGTCCTGGCCGGCATCGCCACCAGCGGGGTGGTGCTGTCGACCGTGCGCCAGGCCGCCGACCTCGACTACCGGCTCACCGTCCTCTCGGACGCCTGCGCGGACGGCGATCCGGAGGTGCACCGGGTTCTGACCGAGAAGGTCTTCCCGGCGCAGGCCGAGGTCGTCACCGTGGCGGAGTGGGCCAAGGGCTGAGGGCCGCGCAGGGACCGGTTCCCTGCCCCTGGCGGGGAGGAAGCCGGTCCCGGTGGTCCCGCGCCCGTCAGCCGAGGATCTTCGCCTTGGCCCGCTGGAACTCCTCGTCCGAGATGTCGCCCCTTGCACGCACCTCGGAGAGCTTGGCGAGCTGGTCGGCCGGGCTGGTGGTGCCGGCCGTCTCACGGATGTACGTCTCGAACGCGTTCTGCTGCTCCTTGGCGTGCTTGTGCTCGCGTCGCCCCATGCCCCGCCCGCGCGCGATGACGTAGGCGAAGACGCCGATGTACGGGAGCACGATCACGATGAGCAGCCAGGCGGTCTTGGCGAGGCCGCTCATGTCGTCGTCGCGGAAGATGTCGGCGATGATCCGGAAGAGGAGCACCAGCCACAGGACCCAGATGAAGACCCACATCGCGGTCCAGAAGGCTCCGAGGACCGGATAGTCGTAGGCCAAGTAGACGCTGTCGCTCATCGTTCTCTCCTGTCGGGGCCGTAGCAGCACCACTCCCCCCGGGAGCATCCATCCTGCGTCCGGTCGGAGAAGTCGGCCACGCGAGCGGGGAATCGGGGGCGCCCCTCAGCCCAGGGCCGGTGCCACCGCGACCCGCCTGACCTGGGCCCCTGGCAGCCCACGCAGGATCTCCGCGCCGATCTCCGTGAGGCGCTGCGCGTCCGGTGGCGTGGCGCCGAGCCCGACGGCGTACCGGACGAACCCCCCGTCCCCCGTGCCGTCCGGGCCTCCGGCCACCGGGCGCGGCCAGGCGTGGGTGTCCGGGGAGCCGGACCGGGCGAGGGCGTCGAGGAACGCCAGGAGGCGTCCACGGAAGCGGCCCTCGTCACCGCCTTCGCGTACGGAGACCACCGCCCAGGCCGAGTGGCGCAGGTGGAGCGGTGGCGGGGCGCAGAGTCGGGCGTACGGGACGGGGTCGGCGTCCGCCGCCGCGTCCAGCACCTCCCACGCGCGGAACAGTTCCTCGGCGATCAGCTCCCGGCCCGCCGCCGGCACCTGGGTGGAGCAGGAGCGTACGGGGGCGGTCGGGGTCAGGATCGTGACGGCGTCGCCCGCGTTGTGGGCTGCGGGGGCGTCCGCGTACGCCACCGGCCGGGCCCAGTCCCACTCCGCCCACTGGGCGAAGAACTGCCGCAGCAGCGCCGTACGCGTCCGCCCTGCCGCCCCCGCCGACACCGTCCGCGCCGCCAGGACCGTCCACGCGAGCCCCGGCAGCCCGCCGCACGGTGCGGAGTCGAGCCCGCGCGCCCGGGCCCAGGCCTTCACGTCGTGGAGCAGCTCCGTGAAGGCGGCGCGGTGCGGGGCGGTCGCCGCGAGCAGCTCCTCCGCGTCGCTCACCGCGCTCAGCGCGACGGCCGCCGCAGGACCCAGCTCCACGCGCCGCCCGACCGCCTCGGCCGGGGGGACGCCGACCGGGACCACCGTCACCAGGTCCACCCGCAGCCCGTCGAGGACGAACCGCAGTCCGGGTACCCGGGCCCCGACCACCTCGCGCACCTCCTCGGCCTCAGGCAGCCGGCGCCCCAGCGCCCGGGCCCCGACCGGGGTGGGCAGCGCCGCCACCAGGTCCACGTCCGCCCCCGGCAGCGCACCGCCCGTCCGCCGCGAGCCGACGAGGTGGACGCTCGCGCCGGGCAGCGCCCGGGCCACCCGGCCGAGTACCGACTCCCCGGCGTCCGGGGCGCCCCCGGCCTCCGGCCCGTCCGTGGTGGACAGCTCCACGCGCACCCCGAAGTGGTCCGAGGCGTACAGCCCGGTCGCGTCCGGGGCCGCGCCCACCAGCCCGGCCGCCACCGGGCGCAGCCGCGGTGAGCGGTACAGCACCCGGTCCAGCCGGGACACGCGGCCCGTCAGCGAGCCCACGGCGGCCAGCGGGTTCACCGAGGGGTCGAAGGTGGGGGTGTCGTCGGCCGGGCCGTGGACCATCGTCCAGGCGTCCGTCAGGCCGAGGCGCGACTGCGGGTTCGGGCCGCCGTCGTTGAAGTCCCCGACCACCAGGAGGTCACCGTCCAGATCCGCGAACCCCGTCGCGAGGTCGGCGAGTTCACGGTCCCGGCGGGCGGCTCCCTCGGGGGAGTGGTCGCTGCTGAGGTGGGTCACCGCGACGGTGACGGGCCCGTCCGCCGTCTCCACGACGACCGCCGCGACCGCCTTGTGCCGCCCCAGCGGGTGCCACCCCGCCTCGCGCACCGGCAGCCGGCTGAGGACCAGCAGCCCGCAGTCGGCGACCTCACGCCCGTCCAGGCCCGCGCCGAACGTGTACTCCTCGCGGACCCACGCACTGCCCGCCAGCAGGTCCAGCAGCGGAGGTTCGACCTCCTGGAGGGCGACGACGTCCGCGTCGGCGGTCCGCAACATGTCGAGCAGCAGGGGGCGGCGGCGGGCGGTGTCGATGCGCTCGGAGTCGTAACGGTCCCAGAGGGTGTTCCACGTCAGTACGCTCAACCCGGCTGCGGGCGGCGCTGGTTGCGCCGGAGGTGCGGGCTCCCACGCCCGGCCGTCGAAGGCGTGCGGGGTGCGGGCCGCGAAGTACGGCGACGGCAGCGACCGCGTCTCGCGCACCCGTCCCGCCTCCGCCGTGTCCACCCGGTCCAGGCCCGAGGCGCGGTCCCACACCGTCTCGCCGTCCGCCTCGAAGAACAGCACCCGGTGCCAGGGCACTTCCCCGCCCGGCGTGAAGCGCGGCAACGGCACCCGCTTCGGCTCCCGGCCGCGCTGTGCCACCCCGATCGTGAACCGCGCCGGATCGAAGCGGGCGTCCCAGCGAATCCGGTGGTAGATCTCGTCACTCGTCCGCATCAGAGTCTCGCCTCCACCGTTCCGCTCGTCCGCATCAGAGTCTCGCCTCCACCGTTCCGCTCGTCCGCATCAGACCTTCGCCTCCACCGTCCCGCTCGTGCCCAGGTACCAGGTCCGGTGCGCCTCGCCGGGGTAGGGCGGGACGTACCGCCGCAGCTGCGCCTCCTGCACCTGGGGCGGTACGGGATGGGTGCGGGTGGTGTTGCGCCGGGCCAGTTCCGCCGCGCCCACCACCGCCACCTCGTGCGTGACCATCGCGTCCCGGCGCGCGGCGGCGGCGTGGACCAGGGTGCGCTGCCTCGGGGCGAGCGAGGTCGCGTCCCAGACCGTCGTCGTGCGGGGCCGCAACGCCCGGTCCAACCGCTCGGCCGCTTCCCGGACCACCTCGGCGTTGGCGCTCTGGTCGGCCCGGTCGCCGCGCGCCTCGCGCAGGTCGTCGAGGGCGATGTACGTGGTGACCCCGGGCAGGGTGCGGGCGTACGTGCTCTTGCCGCTGCCGGACGGCCCGCACAGCAGCACCAGGCGCGGGAAGTCGCCGGAGCGCCAACGCCAGGTGGCGGCGACCGCCTCCTCGGCGGTCCTGATCCGGCCCAGCGCGTACGCCTCGCGGGCCTGCGCCCGGCAGCGGTCGGCGGCGTCCGGCTCCAGGTCGTCGAACGCCCCGCGCAGCCCGGCGGGTTCGCGGATCTCCTCGGCGTGCAGCGCGGACCACGCGACCTGCTCGCTCGCCTCGTCCGTGGGGGCGGTGGCCGCAGCGAGCGCGTGCAGCGTCCCCAGGTCGGCCGCCCACGACATGCGGGTCAGCCCGGTGCGGCGCTCCTCGTCCGGGTACGGGCGGTGCAGTGAACGGTGGAGCCCCACCAGGTCGGCCACCCGGACCGCCTGCTGCATGCCGAGGACCGGGGCGAGCCGGGGCGCGATCGAGGTCCGCCGGTCACGGTGGAGCAGACCCGCCAGGACCCCGGTCAGCCGCTCGTCACCGAAGGCGCCGACCCCGTCACCGAGGACGCGCGCCGTACGGGCGTCGGGATGGTCGCCCTGCGAGGGCGGCAGCGCTTCACGCAGGGCGTCCGCGTCGACCGCACCCCCGGAACGTACGGTCCACAGGGCGGCGGACGGGCCCAGCGTGTTCGGGACCACCGCCGCGTGCATCCAGTGCGTGCCGGTCGTCACGTGTCCCGGCCGCACCCACTTGGCCACGACCTGCCCGAACTCATCGGCCCGGAACGACCCGGCGGGCCGTACGACGTACCCCTCCTGCCGGCCGGTGTCGAGCGTCAGCTTCCGCAGCGCCTTCTCCGCCCGCGCGTCGAACACCCCGCGCCAGAGCACCGGCGGTACGGGGACGCCCAGCCCGCGCAGGAACGCGGTGGTCTCGTCCCAGCCGAGGCAGCGTTCGCCGTCCCAGACGGAGAAGCCGTAGAAGAAGCCGTCCAGCCGGTCGTACGGGATCGAGTGCCGCGCGAACATGTTCTCCCCGCACACCCGCCACCCCGCCGGGATGCGGGAACCCACCCGCCCCTGGAGCGCCTTCACCCAGCCCCGGGACGGGTGGTGGGCCGAGTCCAGCGAGCGGGCGTGCAGCCCGTCCGCGTAGAGCGTGGTGTTCTCGCCGTCGAGCTTCTCCGTGACGACGACCTCGCGCCCGGCGAGCGCTGCCAGGTCCGCCACCCGCACGTCGTCCGAGGTGGCACCGGGCGACCAGGGCAGGTGCGGGGTGCGCGGATAGTGCGTACGCATGCTGGTCGGGCCCCCGGTGCGAATGGAAAACGACTGTCACTCTATGCAGCGGCGGGGAGGGCGAGCGACGGGATTTACGCGGGGAAGTCGTCGTCCTGCGGGAGCTCGACGAAAACTGCACGATGCAGCGACGAGTTTTCCCGGCCCGGCCGGTCTACGGTTCGCCAGGTGATCAGAATGCGTGAATCAGGAGGAGCGATTTGAGCCAGTTACTGCGGGTCCAGAGCTTTACCGTCTCCAGCGACGGGTTCGGCGCCGGCGAGGGCCAGAGCCTCGAGAAGCCATTCGGCCATGCCGATCCGGGGAACCTGCTCGCCTGGGCCTTTGCCACCGACCACCCTCCCATCAGCCGCTCCGAACCCGGTGGCCGAGGTCTGGACGACTACTTCACGCGGGACTACGCCCGCAACATCGGCGCCGAGATCATGGGCCGCAACAAGTTCGGGCCGCAGCGCGGGCCCTGGCAGGACCATGAGTGGCAGGGATGGTGGGGTGACGAACCTCCCTTCCACACACCGGTGTTCGTCATGACGCATCACAAACGCCCGTCGTTCACGCTCTCCGACACCACCTTCCACTTCGTCGGTGGCGACCCGGCCGAGGTGCTCGCCCGAGCGAAGGAGGCGGCGCAGGGCCAGGACGTCCGGCTCGGCGGCGGGGCCACGACCATCCGGCAGTTCATCGAGGCCGATCTCGTCGACACCCTGCATGTGGCGGTCGCGCCGACGAAGCTCGGCTCCGGGGCCCGGCTGTGGGAGTCCCCCGATGAGCTGCTCGACCGGTTCCACCAGGACGTCGTGCCCAGCCCGAGCGGCGTGACGCACCACCTGTTCTGGCGGAAGTGAGGCCGGACCAGCCGGAGGGTGGCGCGGGTTCCGTCACCGGCGCCCGCGCCGCAGCCGCTGTCCGGCGGCCTCCCTGGCGGGTGCGTCGTGGAGTAGCGCCGTCCGCCGGGCGGGTCCGGCGGGCAGGTCCGGCGGTTTCCGGTGCTTGCGTGCCGGAACCCGCCGGGCAGGCGGGACCTTCACCGGACGACCTCGATCCCCGGGTCCACCGCGTCGGTCCGTAGGCAGCGGTCGCACCGGCTCTGCTCGGGGGCCCGGAACGCCCGGTCGCAGGCGGGGCAGTTCTGCATGGGGAGGACCGTCGGACGGTTCGGCGCCGGTCGGCTCCCGCGCTCGGTGGGGAGCGGGAGCGGTGGGGGAAGTTGGCTGGTCAGCCGCCTGGCGAGGAACTTCGCCGGGTACTTCACCTGCGCGGGCAGGTCGCTGAGGAGGGCCTCCCGCACCTGGTCCGTGTGGACGCCCCGCTCCAGCCAGACCGCCACGGTCGGCGCGAGCTCCCGCACGTCCTTCTCGCTGAGCCGTAGCTGCTTCTCCTCGCCCCGAAGCCCGCTGAGCAACTCGGCGGCGACCGCGAGCCGTGCGAGCTCGGCGGCGGTGGGCGCGGCCGGCTGGACCGGCTGCGGGAGGGAGGCGCGGATGGAGGCGGCATTGGGCACGGAGGGTGGCGCAGGGGCAGCGGGTGCCGAAGGCTCAGCGGGTGCGGGTGCGGGTGCGGGTGCGGGTGCGGGCGGGGTGGGTGCGGGGGCCGGTGGCTTCGGCTGCGGCTGCGGCTGCGGTGGAGCGTCCGGCTCCGTACGTACGGCCTCGACCAGCGGCGCGTCCGGCGCTGGCGGCTCTGTACGTACGGAGCCGACCAGCGGCGCGTCCGGCGCGTACGGTTCGGCGGCCGTGAGCACCTTTGCGGGCGCCTCCGCGTGAGCCCGGGGGCGTTCCATGGCGGCGGCGGTTGCCGGGGCGGGCGACGCGTCCTCAATCGCAGCCGCGACGGCCACCGGCTCCCACAGTTCCCGCAGCGCGTCCGACGCCGTGCACATCTCCCGTACGGGACGCTGCTGCGCACCGCTCCGAACGTGCGCGGGCCGGGTGCCGTGACGCCGGGCGGTGGCCGGAGAGCCCGCCCGCTGCCGGGGTACGGCGGCCGGCCTCCGCCCGAGTGCCTTCGGACCGGAGGCCCTCCGCTCGGCGGCCTGGCGCTCGGCCACGGCTGCCCGGGCGGCGCGGTCGTGGTGGGCGGCGTCGGGGTGGTTGTACGCGATCGTCCGCGTCATGAACCGGCCCTCGCCGACCCGGTCTCGGGGGCGGTCCAGGTACCCGCACCGCTCCAGCTCGCGCATGGCCCGCGCGATGGTCTCGGCGCCCTCCTGGAAACGCTCGGCGAGCGCCTTGATGCCCACGCGGCGGCCGGGCGGCAGCGACTGGATGTGCACGGAGACGCCGATCGCGACGAGCGAGAGTTCGGGGTGCTGCGCCAGATGGTTGCCGACCACCACGAACTCGCTGGTGAGCGGCACGGTGACGTGCGAGAGCCCGGTGGTCCGGGTGCGACTGCGGTCGATGACCACTGTCTGGGCGCGCGGGTGCGCGCTAACCTCATGGGTATCCATTGGGAAGCGTTGATCTTCCTGGTTGGTCAGGCCCTCGATCGGGATGCCAGTCCCGGCGGGGGCCGTCCTATGTCTGGTGCGGGGCGGATGCCCCTGCTGTTGGGGGGAGCATATGCCTGCCAACCGGACGAAAATCTAGCTGAGTTACCGAAACTCACCCGTCCGGGTGAGGACACGCCGGGAGGTGCCGATCGGCCCTCGAACCGGCCCGTGATCGAGCCCCGAACCGTCCGGTGGTCGGCCTCCGAACCGTCCGGTGGGGGAGGGGTTTGGTTTGGTTATTTCTCACGTTCTTTCAAGCTTTTGGAGTCCCGAAGCGCCATGTCCCCGCGTCCCAGGACACGGCGGACGGGGTCCCGTTCCACCGGGTCCCGGGAGGCGGGACCCGGTGGGCGGAACGCTCCGGAACGTGGGCGGCCCAGGAGTCAGGACCCGGTGAGCGCCACCTCCGCCCACACGGTCTTCCGGGGGAACGGCCCGTGTTCCACGCCCCAGCGCTCAGCCAGAGCCTCCACGAGCACCAGCCCCCGCCCCGACTCGGACTCCACCCCGGAGGCCCGTACTCGTGGCAGCCGCTCCCCGCGCGTGTCGACCACCTCGATACGGAGCGTGTCGTCCGAGAGGGTGAGCGCGAGGCGGAAGTCGCGGCCCTGGACGTACCCGTGCACCACCGCGTTCGCGGCCAGTTCCGCCACCACCAGAGCGGCCGAGTCCGGCGCCAGTCCCCAGTCACGCAGCTGCTCCGTCGCCAGCAGGCGGGCCAGCCGGGCACCCCGGGGAGTGGCCGAAAGCTGAAGCGTGAACTTCCCCGAGGTGGCGCGCGGTTGGATGATTTCTTGGTTCATGTCACTCAGCGTGGCCACAGTTCACTACGCTGAGAAGTGCCGACGCGGGTACGGACGGTGACTGTCCAGTCGTGGCCCCCTCCTGTCCACTTCGTACGGCACTGCATGCCTGAGCGACGGGTCGAGAAGGCGGGGAACTCCGATGCTGGAGGAAGACGGCAGGGACGGTACGACGGACGGTCTGGACGAGCTGGACGTCGGCGACTTCGGCTTGGAGGACGACTCCGGCGCGGTGATCGCCGCCGTGGGCAGACAGATCCGCCTCTGGCGGGAGGCCGCCGGCATGCGCGCCGCCGAATTCGGCCGGGCCATCGGCTACGGCGAGAACCAGATCTACAAGGTCGAGTCCGGCAAGCGCATTCCCAAGCCGGAGTTCCTGGACAAGGCGGACGAGGTGCTGGGCGCGGGCGGGAAGATCGCCGCGATGAAACAGGACGTGGCGGAGGCGAGGTACCCGAAGAAGGTCCGGGACATGGCCCGGTTGGAAGCGGACGCAGTGGAAATGGGCGCGTACACGCACCAGACGCTTCATGCCCTCCTCCAGACGCACGAGTATGCCAAAGCCCTCTTCGGGACGCGCCGTCCCCTGTATTCCGCTGAGGTCATCGAGAGAGCCGTGGCAGCCCGGACCGCGCGGCAGAACGTCATCGGGAAGTCAGAGACCGTGCCGGTCTTCAGTTTTGTCCAGGATGAGGCAACGCTTCGCCGCCCGCTCGGAGGCAAGCTCGTCCAGCGGGGACAGTTGGAGCGTCTCCTCGAACTGGGGCAGATGCGCAACGTGGAGATTCAGGTGATGCCGACCGATCTTGAGGACCATGCCGGGCTGATGGGAGGCTTCCGTATCCTCCGGCTCAGAGGCGGTACTACCTTGGGATACACGGAGGTTCAGCACCTGTCGATGCTGATCACCGAGCCTCGTGAGGTCCAGATGCTGGAGATGCAGTACGGGAGTATCCGGGCGCAGGCGCTCACTCCAAGAGAGTCGCTTGCCTTCATCGAGAAACTGCTGGGAGAGACATGAGTACCAAGCCCACGGTCGAAGAGATTTCGGCGTGGTTCAAGAGCAGTTACAGCAGCAGTGACGCCAATTCCGACTGCGTTGAGGTCTCTACGACTGCCTCTGCTGTCCATCTGCGGGACTCCAAGACCATCTCGGGTCCGCAGATCAGGTTCCGGGCCGCCACCTGGACCGCGTTCGTCGGGTTCGCGGCCGAGAGCTGACCACGCCCCGGAAGTACGGGAGCGACTGAGGCGCGGGCCGACGCGCCTCGTGCCCTGTGCCGCCCCCACCTGCGGCGCTCCCAGTCCCGGCCCCCACCGTCACCCCGCCGCCAGTACCTCCACCCCCACCTCCGCCACGAGCCGCTCGATCACCGGGTCGCCCGGATCGGCGTCGGTGATCAGGCCGGTGACGCGTTCCCAGGGCAGGACGCGGTACTGCGAGGCCGTGCCGATCTTCTCCGAGGACGCCAGGACGTACGTCTCCGCGGCCCGCGCGGACAGGGCCCGCTTCATGGCCGCCTCCTCCGCGTCCCCGGTCGTCAGCCCGGCCTCCGGGTGGACGCCGGTGACGCCGAGCAGGCAGAGATCGGCGGAGACGTAGCTCGCGGCCTCGACCGCCGCCGCGCCGCAGGTGACCGCCGAGTGCTTGAAGACGCGGCCCCCGAGCAGGTAGAGCTCCGCCCGCGGGTGGTCGATCAGGGCCGCGGCGATCGTCGGGCTGTGGGTGATCACGGTGCAGGCGAGATCCGGCGGGAGTGTGCGGGCGACCGCGAGGGCGGTGGTGCCGCCGTCCAGGATCAGTGAGCCGCCGGGCCGCACCAGGCCCGCCGCCACCGCGGCTACCCGCTGCTTCCCGTCGGCGGCCACGTCCTGCCGGGCGGCGTAGTCGACCACCGCCGGAGAGACGGGCAGCGCCCCGCCGTAGACCCGCTGGCACAGACCCTCGGCCGCGAGGTCGCGCAGGTCGCGGCGGACGCTGTCCTCGGAAATGCCCAGCTCGGAGGCGACGTCCTTGGCGACGATCTTGCCCTCGCGGGCGAGCAGACCGAGTAGGTGATCGCGGCGTTCAGCAGCAAGCATGCACGTTCTCTCCTGTTCTTGCGTGTTTCTGCATGTAGTGTAGACGGCATGAACGGCACACAGGTGGCGAACAAGCCCATGCTCATCCTGATCGCAGGCCCCTACCGGTCCGGCACCGACGGCGACCCGCAGGCCATGGCCGACAACCTCCGCAGCCTCGAAGGCGCCGCCTGGCCGGTCTTCGCCGCCGGGCACGTTCCCGTCATCGGCGAGTGGGTCGCGCTGCCCGTGCTGCGCTCGGCCGGCGCCGGTCCCACCGACCCGCTCGCGGACGAGGTCCTCTACCCGGTCGCCGACCGGCTGCTCGCGCACTGCGACGCCGTACTCCGCCTCCCGGGCGAGTCCGCCGGTGCCGACCAGGACGTCGCCACCGCCCGGCGCCGTGGCCTGCCCGTCTACTTCGAGGCGAGCGAGATCCCCCGCCGCACGCCGGGCGAGGTCGCGTGACCGCCCGCCCCGGCATCGATACTCCCGACCATCGGGGCCGTACCGGCCTCGACCGGGCGGGCCGCGGCCTTGACCGCAATCCTGACGTTGTGGTCCAGGCCGTCGAACTCACTTCCGAGGGCTGGCACGTCCTGCGGCGCACCACCTTCGACCACCGCCGCCGGGACGGCCGCTGGGAGACCCAGCAGCGCGAGACGTACGACCGGGGCAACGGCGCCGTCGTCCTGCCGTACGACACCGGGCGGGGGTGCGTGCTGCTCACCCGGCAGTTCCGGTACCCGGCCTACGTCAACGACCACCCCGACGGCATGCTCGTCGAAGCCGCCGCCGGGCTGCTCGACGCGGACGACCCCATTACCGCCGTCCGCCGCGAGGCTGCCGAGGAACTCGGCGTCACCCTCGGCCCGCTCACGCACGTCTTCGACGCCTACATGAGCCCCGGGTCCGTCACCGAACGCCTCCACTTCTTCGCGGCCCCGTACACGGAGGCCGACCGGACCGGAGCCGGTGGCGGCGTGGAGGAGGAGGGAGAGGACATCGAGGTCCTCGAAGTGCCCTTCGCCGAGGCCCTCGCCATGACCCGCGACGGGCGCGTCACCGACGGCAAGACGATCATGCTGCTGCAATGGGCGGCGCTGGACGGCCCGTTCGCGCCCTGCCGGAACCCGTGACGGCTCACGCCTCGCCGTCGTCGGTGGCCGGCCCGGTGGCGGAGGCCGTCCTCCGCAGTGCGGCGTCCACGGCGGCCACGTGGCGGGCGACCGGGCCGAAGGAGATCAGGCCGCTGCCCGCTCCGGCGTACTCGCCCTCGGCTGCGGCGAGTTCCGTACGGGCCCGGCGCAGGACGGGCAGATGCCCCACGGACGTGGCGGCACGGGCGAGTACGCACCACAGGGCCTCCTGGAGCAGGTCGTGCGGGGGCCGGGGAACGTTCGTCAGCGCCTGACGGGCCTCCTCGGTGGCGCCCGACGCGGCCAGCAGCAGGGGTTCCAGCCATGGGCGGTACGGGCCCGGGTCCAGGCCCGCGAAGTCACCGGGACCGGGCAGGGCGTCACCGCGCATCACGGGGACCAGCGCGACCAGCGCGGCGGCCCCCCGGGTGAGGCCGGGCATGCCGCACTCCGCCGTCTCCGCCAGAACCCGCGCGTACCGGTGGCGGGCGGCGGGCCGGCCCTCGGCCTCGCAGGTGCGCAGTGCCCGGTACCAGGCGGTGAACACACCGGCGAGCGGACGTTCGTTGCGGTGTGCGAGCCGGTCGATCTCCTCCGCCTCGATGTCCGCCTCCGCGAAACGGCCCTGGCCGGCGAGAGCCTGGAGACGGACGATGCGGCCCAGAACCTCGTGCCCGGGGAGCTGGTGGTCGATGCTCAGCCGGGTGAGTTCGACGCCGAGGGCGTCCCGGCGGGCGGCCGAACCGCAGGCGGCGAAGGCCTGCATGAAGGCGCCGTTGAGCGCGAACGCGAGAAGCGCGGGGTCGCCGAGGCGCCGGGCCAGCCGGACGGCCTCCTCGGCGGCGCGTTCGGCGCGCAGGCGCCACGGTTCGGCGGCGGGGGCGTCGCCGGCTCGGGGAAGCGGGGCGTCCGAGGCAGCATCTCCCCGGGATTCGACAGCCACCACGGAGAGCAGCCGGGCACGCAGGGCGGCAGGCCCTCCGGGGCCGAGCCGGGCGGCTGCGCGGGCCGCGGCCCGTGACAGCTCCCCGGCGCCGTCCGGGTCGTCGGCGCGGGTCCACACGGCGGGTACGTCGTAGGAACCGATGATCCGGGCGGCCAGTTCCGGGTCGCCCGTCGTCTCGGCCGCCGCGACGAGGTCCCGCCGGTGCCGGTGTGCCTCTTCCAGGCCGTCGGGCCCGGTGACCGCGAGGTCGCGGAGCAGGCCGGCGGTGGCGTGCAGCCGGGCCCGGGCGCGGGCGGGCACCGAGCGGTCCCAGGAGGCCGCAGCCCGGTCCCAGACGCTGTCGGCCACTCCGGCCGGCTCGGCGGCGGAGTCCGACGGACCACCGAGGATGCGCGCCTCGGTCCGATCCAGGGCTCGCCCGGTACGGTCCCCGCCGCCCAGCGCGTCACGGGCTCGGGCCAGCACCCGCAGAGCCTCTCCGTGCCGCCCCGCACGGTCGAGCGCGGTGGCCAGCAGCACCCAGCCGTCCTCCCGGCCGGGGTGGGCGGCGACGTGGGCCCGCAGGTCGGCGACCGCGTCACGGGCGGCGCCGGTCGTCAGCTGGGCGTCGGCACGCCGCTCGACCGCGTCGAGTCGCAGCGCCTCCAGCCGGGCACGTTCGGCCGCGGCCCACGCGACGGCGGGGAAGTCGGCCAGCACCGCTCCCCGCCAGCACACGAGTGCCTCGTCCCACAGGGCGACCGCCGCGTGCGGCGGCGCCCCGGCGGCACGGGCGGCCGCGTCCTCGAACCGCCAGGCGTCCACCGACCCGCGATCCGTACGCAGCGCGTAACCGGGACCCTCGGTGACCAGCAGGCGCGAGGGCCGCCGGGGCGGACGGTCGGCTTCCAGCGCGCGGCGCAAGGCCGCGACGAACGTACGGACCGCGCCGACCGCACCCGCCGGGGCGTCGTCCTCCCACAGGTCGGCCACCAGCCGGCCGACCGGCACCACCCGGCCCCTGGCGATCAGCAGCCGGCCGAGCACCTCCCGGTGGCGGGGTGCGCCGAGCGGGAGCGGCGAACCGTCGGCCGCCCAGGCGGCCACCGGGCCCAGCAGTCCGAACTCCACGCCCACGACAGGGGTCCTTTCACCGCCGGGGCGCGCGTCCACTCATCGATCGCTGATCCGGCGCCCACAACCTGGATGACGTCCCCGGACGGCCCGGCTCACCGAGGCCCGAGGTCCGGATCGTCCACTCTGCCATCTCTCACAGGAGTCGTTGTGACAGCCCTGAGCATTCCCGGTTTCACCGAGCACCGCGTGACCGTCGACGACGGCGTCACCCTGAGCGCAGCCGTCGGCGGCGCGGGCGCCCCCGTCGTTCTGCTGCACGGTTTCCCGCAGACCCGCCTCATGTGGCGGCACGTCGCCGCCGACCTGGCGGCGGATCACACCGTCATCTGTCCCGACCTGCGTGGTTACGGTGCCAGCGACAAGCCGGCCGAGACCGGCCCCGATGTCTACGCCAAGCGCACCATGGCCCGTGACGTCGTACGCCTCGCCGCCGGACTCGGCCACGACCGGTTCGTCCTGGCCGGTCACGACCGCGGCGCCCTGGTCGCCTTCCGCGCCGCGATGGACCACCCGGACGCCGTCGCGCGCGCCCTCTTCCTCGACGTCCTGCCGACCCTCGACATGTGGGACGCGCTGCGCGGCGTGAACGGCGCGGTCGGCTTCCACCTCTACCTGATGGCCCAGGCTCCCGGCCTGCCCGAGGAGATGATCCAGGGGGCCGCCGACACCTTCTTCGGCTTCTTCCTCGACGCCTGGACCAAGAACCCGGACGCGATCCCCGCCGACGTCCGCGCCCACTACCTGGCCGCCTCGGCCGCGGCCGTCCCCTCCGTCGTCGCCGACTACCGTGCCTCGGCCGGTGTGGACGTGGACCACGACACCGTGGACAGGGAAGCGGGCAACAAGCTGGCCATGCCGGTGACCGTCCTCCAGCAGGACTGGGGCGCGGCCCTCGGCTACCACGCCCACAGCCTGTGGAGTGCCTGGACCGACGACCTGGAGCACCGCACGGTGTCCTGCGGCCACTTCATGGCCGAGGAAGACCCCCGGCTGATCGCCGAGGAGATCAGGGCGCTCGCGACCCGCTGATCAGGCGCGCCGGAGTCGGGTACGGCGGCCCGGTGACGGGCAACCCGTCACCCCTGCCCCGCCGCACCCAACTCCGGTGCGGACTTGGACCGTTCGTTCTCCTCCGTCGCCCGGAAGGCGGCCCCCCACGCCCCGGCGAGGCCGTCCCGGGCGGCCTCCAGGCCGGCGGCCGTGTTGCCTCCGGGTACGGCGACCCGGTCCACGACCTCGTCCAGCGAGGCGCCCTCCCCGAGCAGGCGGCTCAGGGCGTGCAGGCTCTGCGCGACGAGGGCCCCGGCCAGCTCCCTCGACAGCGGGGCGCCCCGCTGCTCCTGGGCGTCCACCATGGCCCGGGCGGCCCCGGCCAGCAGCGCCGGACCGCAGGACGCCAGGTCGGTCGCGGCCCGGCCCTGGCCCTCCTCGATCACGAAGGGCGTGGAGAACGCCCGGAGCAGGCCGAGCAGCTCCTCGGTGGCCTCGGCCACCAGGCGCGGGCCCGGGACCAGCAGGGTCGCCCCGGCCCCCTTGTCGTTGCCGACGCTCGGGATCAGCTTGGCCACCGGGCCGGGGACCGCGTCCGCGAGAGTGCGCAGCGGCAGGCCGTTGTTGACGGTGATCACGAGGTGCCGGGTGGTGAGCCCGGGCCGCAGCTCGTCCAGGACCGCCGGCAGGTCCGCGTTCCGTACGCACAGCACGATCACGTCGGTGTGGTGGGGCAGCTGCCTCAGGGCCAGGACCGTCGCGGCGGGCACGGTCTCCTGGAGGCGCGCCACGCTGGACGCGGACCGGCCCGCCGCGAACAGCAGGCCGGGTGCGACCGCCCTGCGGAATCCGGATGCCAGGGTCAGCCCCATCCGGCCGAGACCCACCACGCCCACTGCTCGGTACTCGCTCATGGCGCACAGCCTGGCAGAAGCGGACGGACACGATCACGCGAACGTGCGCAGCCGCCGGTGCCGCGCTCCCGCGAGACCCGGCCGCGACTCCCGTGTGCTCCCGTACCTCAGGCGCGCTCGTGCCCGGCGTCTCCCGTCGCGGTGGAGCGGTTCAACTGGCGTGCCCAGAGGGCCTTCTGGGCGAGCAAGGTGAGGGTGCCGGCCAACACGATGCCGCCCAGGTTGGCGAGGAGCTGCTGCGAGGAGCCCACGGTCTGCGCGTAGTCGGAGTAGCTGAACGCCACGGCCGCGTTGGCCGCCGCCGGGACCGTGGTGACCGAGATCGTGACCCCGATCAGGGCGGCCGACTTCGCCGAGGTGAGGGAGAGGGTGCCCGCGACGCCCGCGAGGAAGGCGACCACGAAGGACATCCAGTCCGGCTGCCAGATGAAGCCGGTGTTCGGCCGGTCGCCCTCGACCATCGCGCGGGTGAAGAGGCCACACGCGTCCAGCAGCCACGCGAACCCGGCCGTCAACACCATCGCCGCCGCGAAACCGCCCACCAGCGCGACCAGCGAACGGGACACCAGCCGCGGCGCCCGCTGCACCAGAGCGGTCGAGACCCCGGCCAGGGGCCCGAACTCGGGCCCCACCGCCATCGCTCCGACGATCAGGATCGCGTTGTCCAGCATCACGCCGACCGCCGCGAGCATGGTGGCGATCGTCAGGAACGCGACGTACGTGATGCTGAAGGTCGACTCCTCGTGGGTGACCTCCGTCAGCTCCTCCCAGAGCACGGCGTCCGCACCGTCGCCGGGTGCCCGCTCCTCGGCCTCGTCGGCGTGGGTGGAGAGGGTGAGTTCCGGGTTCTCCACGGTGATGGAGCCCTCGCGGTCGATCCCGAGCCCGCGCAGCGCCCCGATGAGCGGGTCGCCCGCCTCCCGGGCCACGTCGCAGAGCACCAGGTCACCGGCGGGGGAGCGGGCCGCGCCGGGCAGGACCACGAGGTGCGTGGCGCCCACGCTCCCCTCCAGCAGCCGCACCACGTCGTCGGTGCGGTCCGCCGGGACGATCAGGCGCAGATGCAGCACGGGGCCACTCCCAGGGGTCGGCGCCGGACCGTGCGGCCCGAGCTGTGCGGAGCATCAGGGTGGCACGGCACCGCGACGGCGCCGGTTCCCCGGGCCCTGCGGCCAGGCCGGCGACCCTTGCCGCCCGCCGCGAGCGCGGGTGATCGGGCCCCGCTCCCCCCGCGCGGAGAATGCCTGCCGGCGCCAGGTCGGCGGGGCGGCGCAAGGGCGCCGGCGGCCCCGTGGGGCGTGCCCGCGTTTGAGCAATCGCTCGTGGGGGGTAAGATCCTCGGCCGATTGGCCAGGGTCGCTTCCCGTATGGCACACTGGCCAGGTTGCTCGGTTGAGTGTCAATGCTGCGCGCCTCCCGCCGGGAGGACCGGAAGCGAGTCCCACAGTACTCGTCGGCCCTGTACGGGTCGGAAGTACGGGAATCTTCCGGGAAGCGTCAGAGGGGCATAGACCAGGCACCCGGTGGGCGTTCCGCCCCCGATCTGCTCTTCATTGAGCGCAGCGCGGTCTTTGGGCCCGCACCCCCTTGGTTGGGATCTCCTTCGGGAGATTTTCGTAGAGGGGATGCGACACGCCCGACCGCGTGGGTCGGATGCGGAGGACTGGAGAACCCCCGGGTTCCAGAGCGTTTCGAGAGACAGGACTACTAGTAGCCATGGCGGGACAGAAGATCCGCATCCGGCTCAAGGCCTACGACCACGAGGTCATCGACTCCTCGGCGAAGAAGATCGTCGAGACGGTGACCCGCACTGGTGCGTCGGTCGCGGGCCCGGTGCCGCTGCCCACTGAGAAGAACGTGTACTGCGTCATCAAGTCGCCGCACAAGTACAAGGACTCGCGCGAGCACTTCGAGATGCGGACGCACAAGCGCCTCATCGACATTCTCGACCCCACGCCGAAGACGGTTGACTCGCTGATGCGTCTCGACCTGCCGGCCGGCGTCGACATCGAGATCAAGCTCTGAGGTGACGCGCGAGATGGCTAAGAACATTAAGGGCGTCCTGGGCGAGAAGCTCGGCATGACCCAGGTCTGGGACGAGAACAACCGGGTTGTCCCGGTGACCGTCGTCAAGGCCGGGCCCTGTGTCGTCACCCAGGTCCGCACCAACGACAACGACGGCTACGAGTCGGTCCAGATCGCCTTCGGCGAGATCGACCCGCGCAAGGTGAACAAGCCCCTCAAGGGTCACTTCGCCAAGGCCGACGTGACCCCGCGCCGCCACCTGGTGGAGCTGCGCACCCCGGACGCCAGCGAGTACACGCTGGGCCAGGAGCTCACCGCCGAGGTGTTCGAGTCCGGCGTCAAGGTTGACGTCACGGGCAAGAGCAAGGGCAAGGGCTTCGCCGGTGTCATGAAGCGTCACAACTTCAAGGGCCTCGGCGCCGGTCACGGCGTCCAGCGCAAGCACCGTTCCCCCGGTTCGATCGGTGGCTGCGCCACCCCTGGGCGTGTCTTCAAGGGCATGCGCATGGCCGGTCGCATGGGTAACGAGCGCGTCACCACCCAGAACCTGACCATCCACGCGGTTGACGCGGAGAAGGGTCTGCTCCTCATCAAGGGCGCGGTCCCCGGTCCGAACGGCGGCCTCGTACTGGTCCGTACCGCGGCCAAGGGGGCTTGAGGTAATGAGCACCATTGACATCCTTTCGCCGGCAGGCGACAAGGCCGGTACCGTCGAGCTCCCCGCGGAGATCTTCGACGCGAAGACCAGCGTTCCGCTGATCCACCAGGTCGTTGTCGCTCAGCTGGCCGCTGCCCGTCAGGGCACGCACAAGACCAAGCGTCGCGGCGAAGTCCGTGGTGGTGGCCGCAAGCCGTACCGCCAGAAGGGCACCGGCCGCGCCCGCCAGGGTTCGACCCGCGCGCCGCAGTTCGCCGGCGGTGGCGTCGTCCACGGCCCGCAGCCGCGTGACTACTCGCAGCGCACCCCGAAGAAGATGAAGGCCGCCGCCCTCCGCGGTGCCCTCTCGGACCGGGCGCGTCACTCCCGCATCCACGTCATCACCGGCGTGGTCGAGGGTGGAGTCTCCACCAAGGCCGCCAAGACGCTGTTCGGCAAGATCTCGGAGCGCCCCAACCTGCTCCTGGTCGTCGACCGCGCCGACGAGGCCGCGTGGCTCTCCGCGCGCAACCTGCCCCAGGTGCACATCCTGGAGCCGGGCCAGCTCAACACGTACGACGTGATCGTCTCTGACGACGTGGTCTTCACCCAGGCCGCTTTCGAGTCCTTCGTGTCTGGCCCCCAGACCGCTGAGACCGAAGGGAGCGACGCCTGATGAGCACGGCGACCGTTACCAGCAAGACGTACTCGGACCCGCGCGACATCCTCGTGAAGCCGGTCGTGTCCGAGAAGAGCTACGCGCTGCTCGACGAGAACAAGTACACGTTCATCGTCGCGCCCGGCTCCAACAAGACCCAGATCAAGCAGGCCGTCGAGGCGGTCTTCTCGGTCAAGGTCACCGGGGTCAACACGATCAACCGTCAGGGTAAGCGCAAGCGCACCAAGACCGGTTTCGGCAAGCGCGCCGACACGAAGCGCGCCATCGTGACCCTCGCCGAGGGCGACCGTATCGACATCTTCGGCGGCCCGACCTCCTGACGGAGGTAGGGACGTCCAGGATCCGGAATATTTCCGAGGACTGAGAAAACATGGGTATCCGCAAGTACAAGCCGACGACGCCGGGCCGTCGTGGCTCCAGCGTCGCCGACTTTGTCGAGATCACGCGGTCCACGCCGGAGAAGTCGCTGGTCCGCCCCCTGCACAGCAAGGGCGGCCGTAACAACACCGGTCGTGTGACCGTTCGCCACCAGGGTGGTGGCCACAAGCGCGCCTTCCGCGTGATCGACTTCCGTCGTCACGACAAGGACGGCGTGCCGGCCAAGGTCGCGCACATCGAGTACGACCCCAACCGCACCGCGCGCATCGCGCTGCTGCACTACGCGGACGGCGAGAAGCGTTACATCGTCGCTCCGAAGGGCCTGAAGCAGGGCGACCGTGTCGAGAACGGCCCGACCGCCGACATCAAGCCCGGCAACAACCTGGCGCTGCGCAACATCCCGGTCGGTACGACCATCCACGCCATCGAGCTGCGGCCCGGCGGCGGCGCGAAGTTCGCCCGTTCCGCCGGTGCCTCCGTGCAGCTGCTGGCGAAGGAGGGCACGATGGCCCACCTTCGTATGCCTTCCGGTGAAATCCGGCTGGTCGACGCCCGCTGCCGCGCCACCATCGGCGAGGTCGGCAACGCCGAGCAGTCGAACATCAACTGGGGCAAGGCCGGCCGCATGCGCTGGAAGGGCGTTCGCCCGACCGTCCGCGGTGTCGCGATGAACCCGGTTGACCACCCGCACGGTGGTGGTGAAGGCAAGACCTCCGGTGGACGTCACCCGGTCTCGCCGTGGGGTCAGAAGGAGGGTCGTACTCGCTCGCCGAAGAAGGCATCGAGCAAGTACATCGTCCGCCGCCGCAAGACGAACAAGAAGCGCTAGGAGCGGGTTTAGATGCCGCGCAGTCTCAAGAAGGGGCCCTTCGTCGACGGACACCTCATCAAGAAGGTGGACGTACAGAACGAGGCAGGCACCAAGAACGTCATCAAGACCTGGTCCCGTCGCTCGATGATCATCCCGGCCATGCTGGGTCACACCATCGCGGTGCACAACGGCAAGATCCACGTCCCGGTGTTCGTCACCGAGTCGATGGTCGGCCACAAGCTCGGCGAGTTCTCGCCGACTCGCACCTTCCGCGGCCACGTCAAGGACGACCGGAAGTCGAAGCGCCGCTAACGCGGGGTGGAAACGACTATGACTCACACCGAAGGGACAACCATGGAAGCCAGGGCCCAGGCGCGGTACATCCGCGTCACGCCCATGAAGGCCCGCCGAGTGGTGGACCTCATCCGTGGCATGGATGCCACGGAGGCTCAGG